>RGEC01000050.1 GCA_009918425.1 Bacteroidota bacterium | reverse complement strand
CCTTATGCTTATCGTGGGTATGGGTACCGAGTGTGCTATCTTCGTAATTTCTTCTTTTGAACCTATTCACATGGACCCAGACTGGACTCTGGTTTACCCTGAACTTGGTGGTGGTGAGTCTGAAGATGGAAATAAAAAAGGTGGGTCTGTAACTCAGCAGCTGGATAGCATGTTGAAAGACGCTAACGTTGATGCCAGCGTTATATCAAGTCTGGGATCCGGTTTGCAAAGTTTAAGTACCAACGTTAAAGAAATGGCAAGCGTTTCAAACGCTGCATTGGCCACCAAAGAATACGCCGAAAGCGCTTCTGCCGCTGCAAACAATATGAATGCTATCAGCAACAGTACAGCCGAAGTGGCTAACTCAATGGGTTCATTGAGCGGAGGTTTATCAAACCTGGTTAGCAATCTTTCTGCAAGTGAAAATGAAACACTGAAATTTAAAGAAGAAATCGCCAAACTTAACAGCAATCTTGCCAGTCTGAACACTGTTTATGGCAATATGCTAAGTGCAATGGGCGGTGGACGCTAACAGACTCTTTTGTTCAATTTAAATACTTTAAAAACAGGAGTTAAAAATGGCAGGTGGTAAAACTACACCACGTCAGAAGATGATCAACATGATGTATCTCGTGTTGACAGCTCTGCTGGCGTTGAATGTATCAAAAGAGATTATTAAAGCCTTTAACCTGATTGAAAATTCATTGAATACTTCAACGGGCAACATTAAGGCCAAGAATGACATGACCCTCAAGGCCATTGGTAAAGAGGAGAATGAAAGTGCAAAGGCTGCTTTGGCAATTGCCAATGAGGCTAAGAAAATAACCGATCAGTTTGAAAAGAACATGGACGGTGTTAAAACAGATCTTGAAGATGTGTCCGGTGGACGCAAAAAAGAGCCTGAAGCTTTGTTGGTTAAAGGTGGAGTGCCTGAGCTCTCCCAGGGTGATAATATGGAACTGCATGCCAATTATTTCCTGTTAGAAAATAAGCCAAGCAAACCCGATGGAAAACCTTGGGTATATGCTCCTTCGGGAAAAATGCGCGGTGATGCGATTTTTGAAGAAATCAACAAGACCAGAGAAGACCTATTAGCGCTTCTTGACAAAGCCATAAAAAATCCGAATCTTGGTGGTAAGGATGATAAAGGCGAGACTAAGAAGCTGCTTGAAGAAGCCAAAGCCAGCTTAAAGGCAAAAACTGCATTGATTGCTGAAAATGGCAAAAATTCTGATGGTCGCGAACAAAAATGGGTTTCCATGTATCTGGAGCATTCTCCACTGGCAGGTGTATTCGCCCTACTTAGCAAATATGTTAATGATGCTCGTTCGCTTGAATCTGAGGTTACTGCCGTTTTGGCCAAAGCCGTAAACGCTTCCGATTTCAAATTCGATAAACTGGCAGCTGTAATATCTGCGCCCAGCAGTGCGATTATGCAAAACCAGACATATGAAGCTGATATTATGCTCGCTGCCTACAACAGTAAGGCACAGATGAATATCACCGTAGGCGGTTCAGCCGTTGAAATTAAAGATGGAATTGGTAAATACAAGGTAACAGGCGGATCACCCGGTGAATTTAACTACAAAGTAAATATTGCCGTTCCTGGTCCCGGTGGTAAAATCGAAAACCTGACAGCTGAGGCAAAATACAGCGTTTTCCCGCCAATGGCTGCAATTTCAGCAGACGAACTGAACGTTTTTTACGTAGGTTTGGACAACCCAATTTCTGTAGCCGTAGCCGGCGTAGATTCACGCAACGTATCTGTTTCTGCCAGCGCCGGAAATTTGCAGAATGTTGGTGGAGGTCGCTACAAAGTATTGTTTCCTGCACGTCAGGGTAACGAATCAATTATAAGCGTAAGTGCTAAAATGGGAGATGGTCGTGTAGTGCCTATGGGATCTAAGAAATTTAAGATCCGTAACGTTCCCCGTCCAACTTTCCGTGCCGGTGCATTAACGTTTGACAAACCTGTAGCTTTGTCCGCATTAATGGCACAGTCTACTGCTGTAGCTATTCTTGAGAACTTTGTATATGATGGTGTTAAATATTCCATTCAGGGATACACTTTCACAGGCATTGGAAGAACCGGTCCTAAAAAGACATCCGTAACAGGAGCATCATTGCAGGGCATTAAAGGAATTCTGGGTGGTATGCGTGCAGGTGAATTCGTAATGTTCTCAGACATTCGTGCCGTTGGCCCATCCGGTTCAGTATTTTTGGAAAACGTAAGCGGAATGCTTCAATAAAATAAAATTTATAAATAATTTGGTTATGAAAAAGGGAATTTTAATTGTTGCAACCTGCCTGATGGCTCTTAATGGGTACAGTCAGGGTTGGGGTTGGGGAGACGAAGGAGGATCAAGCGGCAGTTCAGGCAGTTCATCATCAGGAAGAGCCTCTTCAGGTTCAACAGGTAGTGGCAGTACCGGATCAACCGGTTCCGGCTCTGCTTCAGGTGGTGCCGCAGGTGGTGGTGCTGCTGCCGGTGCACCTGCACTGTCAGTTCCTACCATTGGTACACACTACGACGATCCACCCTCTTTTCATAGGGAAACGCCTTATACCACCAACGATGGAAGACCGGGTATAGACGATGCGGTTGTTGTGCCATATCCTTATTTGCGTGAAGCTGATCTTAAGTTTCGTCGCAGGATTTGGAGAAGAATTGACTGTCGCCAAAAAATGAACCGTTCATTTACCTGGCCTAAAAATCCTGTTACACAAATTATTTATGAAGCTGCAACCAAAGGCCTCGTTCGTGGCTATTGGACAGATTCTCTAAATAGGGTAAAGACTCCTGAGGATTGTTACAAAGAAGGTTCAAAGCTTATTGTAACCCAAATTCAGAACTGGCGTAACCCTGAGGACAATGAAGATCTCGTTGATACTGCTTATTACGATATATTTAAGTGGGAAAAAATTGTAAGATTCGAGATCATGGAAGATTGGTTGTTTGATTATAAACATGGTGAACTTCGTCCCAGAATCATAGCTATTGCGCCTATGTACGAAGAAAAATTCCCCAATGGTCAATCTTATGAACTGCCATTGTTCTGGATAAAAATGGATGATCTTAGGCCTACCCTGGCTAAATCAGAAGTTTATAACCGCTATAATGATGTTATGCGTATCAGCTGGGATGATTTATTCAACCACTACCGTATGTTTGACAGTTATATCGTTAAAACAACCGATTGGGATGATAAATATCTTAATCAGCGTACTGAATTTACACAAGATCCGGTGGGTGTGCTTCTTGAAGCAGAAAACATCAAAAATGATTTATTCATTTTTGAACACGACTTGTGGGAGTTTTAATACAGCATTAATTTACCAAAAGTCCCGTCTGATTACAGATGGGACTTTTGCTTTATAGCAGTTTTGATTTTAATTAAATGTTGAATAATTGCTGAAAATGCTGTATTTTTGCGGTTCGTTTTGAAAGACGCGATTTTAGGTCTGGAAGAATTTGACATTGAGTTCGTAAAGCTTAAAGAAGGCAAACACGAATTCAGTTACAGGCTTGAAAAGAAGTTCTTTGAGGTATTTGAAAACGAGGATGTCCTTGCATCGGACATCACGGTGAATGCAGTTCTTGAAAAAACTGCTCACCTGATGAACCTTACTTTGGAATTAAAAGGAAAGGTAGATGTAAGTTGTGATCGTTGTTTGGTTCCCTTATCTATCTCGGTAGATACCGGCCATCATATTTTGTATAAAATGCTTCCCGAGATTGAAGAAAAGCAAGAACATGATGACTGGGTGGTTCTCACGCAACAGGATTATAAGATTAACCTTGGGCAGGATTGTTATGAAACAACCTTGTTGTCTTTGCCTATGATACGCAATTGCGATGGTATGGATATCAAGCCCTGCAACCTTCAAATGCTGGCAAAGCTAAACGATTTGTCCGGAGACGGTGAAGAGCAATCTGATCCCCGCTGGGACAAGCTAAAAGACTTGTTTAAAAAGAAATAAAATATAAAATGGCACATCCTAAGCGAAAAATATCAAAAACCCGTAGGGACAAACGCCGTACCCATGACAAACTGGAAGTACGCCCTATGATTGCCGACCCTGTAACCGGTGACGTTTCTCTTTACCACCGTGTAAATCTGGAAACCGGTATGTATCGTGGCCAAAAGGTCATGAAAGGCCGCAACGACTAAGCATGATGAAAATTGGAGTGGATGCAATGGGCGGAGATTTCGCCCCCCTGGAAGCTATAAAAGGAGCTTCCAGTGCTGCACTTATCCATTCCGATATCAGCATCGTACTGTTTGGTGATAAAAATGCCATAGAGGCTGTATGCATTCAGGAAAATCTGAATGCTGAAACATTTGAAATCGTGGATTGTGCTACCCGGATAGAAATGGGTGAGCACCCTGTAAAAGCGTTTTCTTCCAAACAAGATTCCAGCATAGCAGTTGGATTTCGTTATTTAGCAGAAGGTAAAATTGATGCTTTTTTGAGCGCAGGAAATACCGGAGCAATGCTTGTCGGCTCTTTAATGACAGTGAAGGCTATTCCCGGTATAGATAGACCTTGCCTTACAACAGTGGTACCCCGTTTGAATAATTATCCCGGATTGTTGCTGGATGTAGGTGCCAATGCAGATTGTAAGCCTGAACACTTACAGCAATTTGCCATTTTAGGTTCTGTATTTTACGGGGCTGTAAACAAAGTTGAGAATCCTAAGGTAGGTTTGCTCAACATAGGCGAAGAAGAGGAGAAGGGAAGCATTTTCACGCGTGCTACCCACTCATTATTAAAAACTACCGGAGGCATAAATTTTGTCGGTAACATTGAAGGAAGAGATATCTTTGGAGATAACTGTGATGTAATTGTATGCGATGGATTTACCGGAAATGTAATTATTAAAGTATGTGAGGGTATGTACTACCGGCTGGCGAAGCGCGGTGTGCAGGATGAGTACCTTGATAAATTCAATTTTAAACATTACGGTGGAAGCTCAATTTTGGGTGTAAACGCCCCCGTGATAGTGGGTCATGGTATATCTAAGTCAGATACTTTTGTAAAAATGATAGAACTTGCAGCTGAGGAGGTTAGCAGTGGAATGATCCAAAAAATTAAAGACGCTGTAGCCACCCACATAAAACCCCAAGCTACTGCCTGATGCAAAAAATAACCGCTGCCATTACCGCCGTCGGAGGTTATGTGCCTGAAACGGTGCTAACCAATAAAGACCTTGAAAAGCTCGTAGATACTTCCGATGAATGGATTACCACGCGCACAGGAATTAAAGAGCGCCACATTCTGCGCGAACCCGGAAAAGCAACCAGCGACATGGCTGTGAGGGCTATAATTCCAATGCTTGAGAAAAGAGGTATTTCGCCGGAGGAATTGGATGTTATACTGGTAGGAACCATTACCGGTGATTATATATTTCCGGCATGTGCCAATATTATTGCAGATAAAATTGGTGCAAAAAATGCCTGGGGTTTTGATATTGCTGCCGCCTGCTCAGGGTTTCTATATGCATTGGAAACAGGCAGTAGATTTGTTCAAAGTGGCTCAAAAAAGGTTTTGGTGTGCGGCTTTGATAAAATGAGTACCATTATCGATTACACAGACCGTAATACCTGTATCATATTTGGTGATGGTGGCGGATGCGTATTGCTGGAACCCAATACAGACGGATATGGCGTAAGGGATTCTATATTGAAAATGGATGGCAGTGGTCGTGAATTTCTCTTTCAACCTGCAGGTGGATCTATGAACCCGCCCACCCTAGAAACCGTTTCCAATAGACAACATTACGTTTATCAGGAAGGAAAAACAGTTTTCAAATTCGCTGTGACCAATATGGCTGATGTGAGCTACGACATAATGGATAGAAACGGATTAAATGCGGATTCTGTGGATTGGCTTATTGCCCATCAGGCAAACCTTCGCATTATCGATGCAACTGCAGAACGCATGGGGCTTGATAAAGAAAAGGTACTGGTAAATATTGATCGCTATGGGAATACCACAGCTGGTACCCTTCCACTGTTGATGTATGACTTTGAAAAGAAGTTTAAAAAAGGGGATAATCTTATTCTGAGTACGTTTGGTGGTGGTTTTACCTGGGGTAGCATTTATATCAAATGGGCATACAATCCCGCTTGATTATTTTTTGAACACAGCCCTGTAAATAAAATCTGCGTCTTTATTATATCCGCCGCAGTATTTCTCAGAAATGATTGTTAGCGCTTTTTTTTCAGCCAGATACCTAGCATTATTTTCGTTTTCTTCAGAAAATATGGAACAGGTTAAATAAATGAGTTGTCCGCCCTGCTTAAGGAACGGTAGGGCATTCTTAACAATGTTGCGTTGTCTTTCGGAATATGTATTGATTTCGTTTTCAGTAAAAGCATGTAACATCTCCGGATTGCGTCGCCATGTTCCACTTCCACTGCAAGGAACATCGCAAATAATGGTATCAAAAACTGGCTTGGTAATTTTTATTTTCTCATCAAACATTAATTCACGAACCGAGCCTGATAAATCTATGTTTGCTGAGAAGGGCAGGGGTTTTCCTTCGGAAGAAAAACGTAGCAAAGCATTATGCACCATTTTTGAACGAGAATCAGAGATATACAGCGTGGCAGCTGAATTTAAGTCTGATGCCAATAGGGATTTTCCTCCGGCACCGCAACAGGCATCCCAAATTAAGACAGAATCTGTCAGGATTTCTGTATTCAGGGATTCCTGACTTCCCAGATCTTGAATGCGACACCAGCCCTTAAGAATGGCTTCATCCAGATTGTCATGAGATACTTTTAATGTTCCGCTCTCAAATTCTTCATATTCTACTGATTTTTTTTGTAGAAATTCTAAAAGTTCCTTCCGGCGAAGAGGATTTATTTTCAACCATACAGGCGCTTTTTGGCCGAACCAGGTATTGAGTTTGTGGTAGTTTATTTGACCTGAAACTGATCCTTCTAAGGATTTGTATGGATTCCATGTTTCACCGATAAACTGCTGTATGTCAGTAAAATCTGCAGTTGTGTTGTATCCGGGAAATAATTCTGACACAATATCATTCCATAAATCCGAATTTTCACCCTGCCTTATGAGCCCTGCCAATAATCTTTGTTCAACAGACAATTGTAACCCAAAACGCCCAAGCCTCCAGTATCCATAAAAGACATCTCGGTAAAATTTTCTATCCTTACTTCCAAATTGCTTGTTTTGTCTGAAAATCTCTTGCAGCCATAAATGAAATGGCTGATTAAAAGTATAGCCTACGATGAGTTCCGCGGCAATTCGCAATCTGTTTCTTAGTGGATTCAGGGTTCGATTTCCTCCCGTGTGCCTTCCAATATTCGAATAAAATGCAGCCCGAAATTAAGCACTTCATTTTCGTGTATTTTCAAATGAATATGATTAATAAAGCCTCTATAATCCATATTTGAGGTGCTATGAACAAATGAATCTCCAAATGCCATTAAGCCATATCCAATAAATGTAGCCTGATCATATCCAATAAGAGAATATTTACTGGGATCGCTGTAATAATTTTTATAATATTGACGCTGAAAGTCAACTGAAGAAGTATCGCCGGGTGAACTAACCGTAACCTCAGGATATATAATATTGGGCTCATCAATATTGATGATTGATTTAAAATCACTATGCCAGTTGTGGTGAGCAATTATCCAGCTTTTACCCTTTTTAAGTATGAGTTTTTCCAAAATGGGTTTAACCGTTGTTTTTTCAATTGTATTAAAGATGATGATGCTGTCGTTTCTGTTTATCGGACTTGAAATCCGTCCGTTGGTTACTGTAATCAGTTTAATATTGTTGAAACCTAAAGCAACCGCTTTGTTTTTTATCCGAAAAGCGTCTTTTTTTGAACTGTTGCTTGCTTCATAAATTACATAAAATCTGTGTTTGGGATAAATTTTAATTGCCTTTTCAAATGTGGCTATCATCCTTAGGCTATCCGGTAAGAAAAAGTTAATAATGCCATTACCGGGATTTAAGGGTTTGTAATATTTTAGAGGAGAAACAAGCGTTATATTTTTAGATGTACAATATTGCTCAACAAGTTTCAATTTTTCGGAATAAACCGGACCAACTATGAGATTGGAATTGTCCAGAGTTCCATTATTGATTAGGTTCTCCAACGCTAAACTGTCTTTATCACTGTCAAATACAGATATTTCTGATTTAAATCCTTCATTTTCCAGCTGTTTTGCCCCCATGACAAAACCCTGATAGTAATCCAGCATTGCTTCTCCAACATTATTGTGAACTCCAACAGACTTGAAGGGCAATACTAGGGCAATTTTATAAGTATTCTTGTGATGGTTCTGGGCAATTGAAATTTTTGCCGACAAAGTCAGCATGCCGACGAGGGCTATATGTAAAAAAGTTTTTATCATTCCCACTCAATGGTGGCAGGTGGTTTGGAGCTAATATCGTAAACAACCCTATTTATTCCTTTTACCCTGTTAATAATACTATTACTGATATCGGCCAGGACCTCGTAAGGGATATGAACCCAGTCTGCTGTCATACCGTCAGTGCTGCTAACTGCACGCAATGCCACAACCTGCTCATAGGTGCGTTCATCACCCATTACTCCCACACTTTGAATAGGAAGCAGGATAGTTCCCGCCTGCCATATTTGATCATACCAGCCGTATTCTTTAAGCTTTTCCAAATAAATGTAATCAGCTTCCTGAAGCAGTTTTACTTTGGCTTCGGTAATATCCCCTATAATACGGATTCCCAGCCCTGGACCCGGGAAAGGATGGCGGTTCAATATTTCAGCCGGCAGATTCATGGCTTTACCTACGCGGCGCACCTCGTCCTTAAACAGAGAGCGCAAAGGTTCCACAATACCCAGATGCAAAGATTCAGGCAATCCACCCACGTTGTGGTGGCTTTTTATGGTGGCACTGGGTCCTTTCACGCTGACACTTTCTATTACATCCGGATAAATAGTACCCTGGGCGAGCCAACGGGCATCCTTTATCTTTTTGGATTCATCCTGAAATACCTCAACAAACACCCTGCCAATGATTTTACGCTTTGTCTCCGGATCGGTAACTCCGTTTAATTCATTATAAAATCTTTGCGAAGCGTCTATCCCGTGTATATTAAGATTCAGCTGTTCGTAGGCTTTGAGTACATCCTCATACTCATTTTTTCGAAGAAGTCCATTGTTGATGAAAATACAGTGTAGTTTGGATCCGATGGCTTTGTGGAGGAGAAGTGCGGCTACAGAACTGTCTACACCGCCGCTAAGGCCTAGTATGACCGTATCTGTGGCTACCTGTTCACGAATCTTTTGAACCGTTTCATCAATAAAATGCCCTGGAGTCCAGTCTCCACTGCATCCACAAATGTTAAACAGGAAATTTGACAATAGAGCAGAACCTTCAGTGCTATGGTAAACTTCCGGATGAAATTGGATTCCATATGCCTGCGGATATGCCCCCAGTTTGAAAGCTGCAACAGGTATGGAGGCTGTAGTGCCAATAATGGTACTACCTTCAGGAACTTTTAAGATACTGTCGCTGTGGCTCATCCATACCTGGCTTTCATATTGCAGACCTTCCAACAAATGGTTGGGTTCACCCGTTTGAATAAGCATGGCACGACCATATTCGCGATGTGCTGACTTGCCAACTTCACCCCCCATTTTCTTGGCCATTAGTTGAGCGCCGTAGCAAACACCCAAGGTGGGTGCATGGGAAAGCAGGGCAGAAAGGTCTACATCCGGAGCATTGGCTTCATTTACTGAACTCGGGCTTCCGGAAAGAATAATGCCTTTAATATGAGAACCGGGTTGAGGATAATGGTTGAAAGGATGAATTTCACAATATACATTCAGTTCGCGAATGCGCCGGGCAATCAGTTGGGTGTATTGAGAGCCGAAGTCAAGGATGAGAATAGTATCAGTCATCTGAGTTACTGCGAAATTACAGCAATTGGTGTTGTAAGCCTTAAAATATTATAAAATTGCCTGCTAAAATTATGGGAAAAGGGTAATCTGGGACTTTAGCAGGGTAAATGTTTTGCGGTGATGGGGCGTAGACCCAAATGCAGCAATCGCCTCTCGGTGTTTTTCTGTTGGATATCCTGCATTCTTATCCCAGCCGTATGCAGGATGTTCAATGTGCAGTTTTTCCATGAGTGCATCCCGGTGGGTTTTGGCCAGAATACTGGCGGCAGCAATAGAAACAAAACGTGAATCGCCTTTTACCATTGTGGAGTAGGGTATGTTTTTGTATGGCTTAAATCGGTTACCGTCAACCAGAATATGTTTGGGTGTTTCTTTAAGGCCCTCAAGTGCCCGATGCATGGCTAGAATACTTGCGTTCAGTATGTTTAATTTGTCTATTTCTTCAGGACTGCACAAGGCAACCTGCCAGCTGATGGCGTTATTTTCTATGATAGGTCTGAGTATATCACGGTGTTTTTTAGATACCTGCTTACTGTCGTTTAGAAATGGGTGGCGAAAATCAGGGGGCAGAATTACCGCAGCAGCTACCACTGGTCCTGCAAGACAACCTCGACCTGCCTCGTCGGTTCCGGCTTCAGGAAAAAGACCGCTGTGGTTAGAAATAAGCGTCATGTCAGCGTGTATTTAATCCAATGGCAAGTCTATATTTTTTAAAAACCTCAATAGCCTGATACCGGCAAATTTGAAATCCGGCTTTTCCATCCAACAATCCCAGTTTAATCAGGTAATTCTTAATAAATTTAAATATCGGGCTGAACAGCATTTTAAATACCAGCCACGGCAATGGATTTTGTGAAAATTGTTCGGCCGCAATATGAGCAAATTTATTTACCTGATTTACCATAGCAGCATGGGTGGGGTAGGTGTTGTGCAAGATATCTCCTGACAGATGCGAGGAAGTAAAACCCTTGTTTAGTTCAAAACAGTCATGGGGATTGATGCCCGTCCAGGTGCCGCAGTCTTTTTTCCAAAGCCGCAATTTGCTATCAGGATACCAGCCGCAGGATTTTATGGGTTTTCCGCAATAGAAATTGAGGCGGTTCATGCTGTAGCCTGCAATGTTTCCGGGAAAATTCTGCTCCTTGAGTTTTATTATATTTTGTAGTAACAGCTCATCCGGTCTTTCGTCCGCATCTAGGCTAAGCACCCATTCGTTTGTTGCCATGTCTTTAGCCCGGTTCTTTTGCTGAATGTGCCCTTCAAATTCATGTTTTTCGAACCTAACCCCATTATCACGGCAAATCTGCTCCGTTTTGTCGGTGGAAAAACTGTCCAGCACTAAGATTTCATCGGCAATTTCCTGCACCGCTTCAATACATGCACCGATGTTATTTTCTTCGTTTTTGGTAATGATGACCACAGACAGCGGAGTCATGAGGCAAATTAACAGTATTTTAAAGGTAAAAACATAAAAAAGGCGACATCGGAATCAATGTCGCCTTCTGGATATATAACGTTTAATCAGGATTGTTTTATCAGCTGCACTTCACAATTGATTTTTACTTCATCTGAAACCAATAAGCCGCCGGTTTCTAGCGGGGCATTCCAGGTAAGTCCCCAATCTTTGCGACTGATGCTGCCCTCCAGATTAAAACCTGCTTTGGTATTGCCCCATGGGTCTTTGGCAATTCCTTCAAAAGTAACTTTCATCTGCACAGGTTTAATTTCTCCCTTTATTTCCAGGTTACCGTTCATAATGTAGTTTCCGGAAGCATCCGATTCTATTCCCGTACTGCGGAAAGCCAAAGTTGGGTATTTTTCTGCATCGAAAAAATCTGCACTTAGTAAATGCCCGTCTCGCTGTGCATCACCGGTATGTATGGAGTTTACTTCTGCAGAAAACTGAATGGTAGCCTTGCCAAAATCTTCCCCCTGTGTTTCAACGGATGCCTCAAACTTATTGAAACCACCGGTAACCGTGGATATCATGAGGTGTTTGATTTTGAATTGAATGTGGGAGTGACTGTTGTCAATGGCCCAAATGGTTTTTGTAGCGCTTGCTTGTTCTGTCATGG
>RGEC01000049.1 GCA_009918425.1 Bacteroidota bacterium | reverse complement strand
GCTATCCGAAGTCTCCCGACTTTGGATAGCCCTATTAAAACCACTCTACTCAGGATTCAATACCAATTTTTTCGTAATCTGCCATGAATGGGTTGTCGTGGTGATGTAATAAATGCCGGGTGTAACATTGTTTAACATCAAAGAATGCGATCCCGCTTCAACCATAGACTTTTTAATTATTCTCCCGTTCAAATCATGCAAGACCATGGTTGCTTTTTCGGGCAAAAAAATATGAACCGCTCCACTGCTTGGGTTGGGGTAAATCTTCACCCGATCTTTATTAATTTCGGCTGTGCCGGTTGTAATATTAACGGTGATGCAGTTCGTGGTGTCTTTGCATAGGCCAGAAGTAACCCAACAGCCATAACTGCCGGAAGCAACAGCCACATATTGTTGGTTGGTGGCTCCGGAAATGGCCAGTTTTGTGGTGCAATTGAACCATTGGTAACTTGCACCGGCCGGCGTTGCCGTCAGTGTTGTTCCCACATTGCTGGCAGCAGCAACCAGGCTGCAGGTGCCGCCCAGTTTCATGAAAAATGTTGCGGTATAACTATTGGAGTTTAGCTCATATTTTCCAGCCCCCGGATCAAAATCTTTTATCCCTGTAAAATGACCGGCTATATAGCAATTCCCGCTTGCATCCGTAAAAATCCCATTGGGCTGAACGGATGAAGAGAATAATCCTGCGGTTTTTACCGCCCACTGGAATTTACCGATGGAACTCAATTTGCAAACAAATAGATCACTGCTTCCAGAGCCGGTTAAATTGAAAATTGCAGATCCTGCATCGGGGTCAAAATCAACCGTGCCTATCAAAGCACCGGTGATATAAATATCGTTGGCCCCATCGATACCGAGATACCCTCCACCGGTTTTTTTGGCCATACCAAAAGTACCGTTTGCATTGTATTTACAAACATAACCATAAGATCCGGAAGAGCTGGTCAGACTTGTATTTCCGGCCGAGGCGTCAAAATCTACGGTACCCGTAAATTCGCCGGAAAAGTAAACGTTGTTTGATGCATCCACAATGATATCCGTACAGCCATCATAACCTGAGCTGCCAAACTGTTTTACCCAATTGAAATTGCCTATAGCATCCAGTTTCACCAGGAAAACATCATAGTCACCTTTGCTTTTCAGCCTATTGGTTCCCACACCGGGATTAAAATCCATAGAATCTAATGTTAAATTGCCTGCGGCATAGATGTTTCCGGTATTGTCAACCGCCATTTTCACTTCATTGATCACGGCATTACCCCAGCCGGCAAACTGTTTAGCCAAAACGAAATTACCATTGGTATCCAGTGCGCACACATAGCCATCAGCCTCAGAACGCGTGTTGGTGAGTGTTACAGTGCCGGGGCCCGGATCAAAATCCGGTGTATTATAAAAGTACCCTGAGATATAGATATTCTTTTTAAATACCATTCTGCCTATCAATGTTTGTCCGGGAAAATCCTGCAAGGTGCCGCCAATCTGTTTTGCCCAAACCAGCTTTCCATCACTCCTATATTTTGCCACAAACATACTCTCCCCTTTTGAGTACATCCAGAACTTTCCTGCTCCCGGATCAAAGTCTGCAGAATCATTAAATTTACCACATACATATACATTTCCTGAACCATCTACAACAACCTCGTGTCCGGCATCGGAAGATGTTCCCCCGAGTTGAAATGACCATAAATAGTTGCCGGTGCTATCGTATTTGCATAGAAAAGCATCTTGGTGGTAATAGGCGGACAGCCATGCGGTGCCGCTTCCGGGGTCTGTATCTATGGAATCAGAAAAATAACCGGTAATAAATACATTTTTTTTACCATCTACAGCAATGTTGTTTACTTCGCTGTTGCTTTTATTAACTTTTAGCCGGTGGGCCCATTGCAGTTTATTGTTCTGTGCTTCAACAACTTGTATTTGAAAAAAAACAAACAATACAAGAATTAGCGATGAATGGTTGATTTTCATATTTGATAATTGACCAAATGTAGACTCAACATCTACAAATTCAAAATAAAAATTGACAAGCCTAACTGCTAAATACTACCCACTACCTGCTATCCGAAGTCTCCCGACTTCGGACAAAAAACATCCCTCACCCGTTCAGCAAGGCCTTCACCTTTTCGCTGATGAGTTTGCCGTCGGCCTTACCGGCCATGGCTTTCATGGCCAGGGGCATTACCTTGCCCAGGTCTTTCATGCCCTCAGCACCGGTTTCAGCCATAATGGCGCGGATGTTTGCCTCAATTTCGGACTCGCTCAGTTGGGCAGGTAAAAAGGTTTCTATGATTTCCAGCTCCTCTTTTTCCTTATCAGCCAAATCCTGTCGGCCTTCTTTTTCAAAAATATCAATGCTGTCCTTGCGCTGCTTGGCCATTTTTTGCAGGGCTTTCACACGGTCTTCATCCGATACATTACCCCCCGCTGTATCCAGCAATAAAAATGCACTTTTAATGTTTCTTAATGCCCTCAGACGCACCTCATCACGGGCTTTCATAGCCGTTTTTATGCCTTCATTGATTTGTTCCGCTAAATTCATTTCACAAATTTAGTGCGGGTTCGGTATGTTTAACACCCACCAATCTCGATGTAGCTATATTTTTTTAATTTCTAAACATAAATAACCATCAATTTTGCGTTCTTATCTATATGCGCAGTCTTAACATCCTTATGTTCCTTTCAGCATTGGTTATGGTTTTACAAAGCTGTGGTATCAACAATTATTTCAAAGCCAAAAACCTCAGGGAGGAAATTGCTGCAGAAAACAAAAGAACAGATAATCTGATTAAGAAGCGGGAAGCGGAATTTGCCAAAATGCAAATACTTAAAGACAGTGTCAGGCTTTATCGTACAAAATTGAAAAGGAGTAACCCATGAGAAAAGCAATGTTTATAGCACCGCTTATTATTATTGGTGGATGTGTCAGCAAAGCAGAATTTTTGTCTCTCCAGGAAGAGTACAAAGAAATCCGGAGTTCCAACAAGGACATTAAAATGCAAACCCGTCTATATCAGGATACGCAGAAACAATTAAATGATACTTTCTACGCGCTGAGAAATACCTATTTTAAACAAATTGAAAAACGCAAACAGGAAGCAAAACAGATTATTGCCAACAAACAAAACGATTCATTGCGCATAGAAGCCTGTTTGTTTGCTACGCGCGAAGAGAAGAACGCTTATCATTACCTGAACTATGCAAGGACCAAACCCAAAGAGTTTTGCGAGAGATTTGTAGTGCCTCATTGGGATAAAAACAACAGTTATGAAAACTCGCTGGTACAAACCATGCGCACAATGATGCCTGTGCCGCCGATTTTCCCTGAATTCAAACTTTTTCAATCGGCACTGTGCCATGCCAGAACATCAGGGAAAACAGGCTATACAGGTCACGACAGACAAAAGGATCCGAGAACCGGCAGCAAATGCAACAGGTTTTTTATGGGAGAATGTTGTTCTTATGGCTATGATGACGGACTGGGTATTATTCTTCAACTACTCATAGACAACCAAGTTCCCAGCCTGGGGCATCGTGAAATATGTCTTAGCGAAATATATAGCGAGGTGGGAATTTCCATACAACCCCACGAACGGTATGGATTCAACTGCGTGCTGGATTTCATGTAATTACTGCCCCCCTTTTACAACATGCATCTCTGTTCTTATCTTTGCAACAATGCGGATTTCCTATTCATGGCTTTGTGATTTTGTGGGCAAAACCCATACCGCTGCAGAAATAGCGGATCGGCTGAGTGTTTCGGGGCTGGAAGTAGAGCACCTCGAAAACGCAGATTCTATTCCCGGTGGATTACGCGGTTTTGTAATCGGGCATGTGCTAACCTGCGAAAAACACCCCAATGCCGATAAGTTGCATGTTACCACCGTGGATATTGGCACCGGTGAGGCCCAGCCTATTGTTTGCGGGGCACCCAATGTGGCTGCAGGCCAAAAAGTGATTGTGGCCCTGCCCGGTACCGAAGTTACCGTGCCGGGTAAAGGCATATTCACCATTGGCGAAGCCAAAATACGCGGAGAAATCAGCCGCGGCATGATTTGTGCTGATGATGAATGCGGCCTGGGAACCTCCCACGACGGAATCCGGGTACTACCCGCCGATGCACCTGCAGGTATGCCTGCCGCCGAGTATTTCAAGGTTGTTTCCGATACTATTCTCGACATCGGGCTCACCGCAAACCGCGGTGATGCTGCCTCGCATCTCGGCGTAGCCAGGGATGTGGCTGCTCTGTTCGGGAAAAGCCTGACTATGCCTGATATTCAGGAATACAACGGCCCTGCTGCAGGTTTTCAAATCAGCATAGAAGACGAAGCACTTTGCAGCCGCTATGTAGGACTGAAAATCAGCGGGGTTAAAATCACGGATTCACCCGAATGGATGCAAAACCGGCTTCGCAGCATTGGTATTGAGCCCATCAACCATATTGTGGATTGCACCAATTATGTGCTGCACGAACTGGGTCAGCCCCTGCATGCCTTTGATGCCGATAAACTTAGAGGAAAGGAGCTGCAGGTGCGCATGGCTAAAACCGGCGAAAAGCTTATTACGCTTGACAAACAAGAAAGAAAACTAACCGAAAAAGACCTCATTATTGCCGATGCTGAGATACCCGTGGCCCTGGCCGGCGTATTTGGCGGGCTAAACAGCGGAGTCAGCGAAACCACCACCAATATCCTGCTGGAAAGCGCCTGTTTTCATGCCGGAAGCGTGCGCAAAACTGCGCGCAACCATACACTGAACACAGATGCGTCTTTTCGTTTTGAGCGCGGTACCGATTTAGAATTGTGTAAAAAAGCCGTCCTGAGGGCCGCTGCACTGATTGTAGCAACAGCCGGCGGAGAAATCAGCGGAATAACAGATGTATACCCAAAGCAGTATACGCCTAAGGTAATTGCCCTAAATACAAAAAAACTGCGCCGCTTTGCCGGTATTGAAATTGAAGATGCAACCTGCGTAAAAATTTTATCGGACCTGGGTTTTGGGGTATCTGAAAGTGGAGGGAACCTCAGCGTTACCGTTCCTTCCTGGCGAAACGATGTGGAGCAGGAAGTGGATCTGGTGGAAGAAATCATGCGCATACACGGTTTCGACAAAGTACCGTTGCAGGGAAAGATGCAGGTATCTCTTGGCGGATTTAGCGGAAACCGCAACCGTGATTGGAAAAACAGGGCAGGTAAGGCTTTGCAGGCACATGGGTTTTATGAAATCATCAATAACAGTCTGGGTGCGGAAAGTACACAAAGGCAATTTTCAGATAAACCCGTACTGTTAAGCAATCCGCTGAGCAATGATATGGCAGTGATGCGCGCTTCTCTGTTGCCGGGTATGCTGCAGGCCGCACAGTATAACCGAAATCGCAAAAACAACGATATACGTTTTTATGAGTTTGGACGCATCTATCAGACAGCCAAAAATGGTTTTGAGGAAACCGAAATGCTGGGGCTGCTTATGCTGGGCAATGATGGGGGAGAAAGCTGGCGAAAAAAACCTGAAAAACTGGATTTTTACCATTTGAAAGAATCTGCGGTTCAGGTTCAGAAGAGTGTAGGCAGCGAGGTGAAAACATCTATGTGGAAAATGCATAGGGTAGATTCTAAAATGCTAAAAGAATATGATCTGGATGGCGATGTGTGGTACGCAGAAATTGCTTGGAAAACCATTACCGACGATATAAATACTGCTGGCTTTAAGGTTACAGAACCACCTCGTTTTCCCCGCATGCGTCGGGATTTAAGTCTGGTGGTAGACCGAGGTATTCCATACGCCGATCTGGAAAAGATTGCGCTTTCGCAAAAAATAGATATCTTGCAGGAAATGAATGTGTTTGATGTGTTTGAGGGGAAACCGCTCGAAAACGGCCAAAAAGCTGTAGCCATATCGTTTTCGCTGGGTGTGGCAGAACGTACACTCACCGACGAGGAAGCCGATCGGGCCATGAACACACTGATGAAAGCGTTTGAAAACAAGGCCGGTGCTATTATCCGTAAATAAATCTATGCAAAACCTCAGCACACGACTCTATGAAATTCGCATCAAGGTTGAAAAACTGGTGAACGAAAACCAATTGCTGAAAAATGAGAATGAATCGATGAGGGACCGCATTGAAGGACTGGAAAGAACGGTGGAATTGCAAAAAAATACCTTGTCGGAGCTTACAGAACAAAATAAATTGATTAAACTTGCAAAGAATTTAAACCCGGAAGATTCCAATACCGAAGAAATTAAGAATAAGGTAAACGAATTGATAAGGGAAATAGACAGGTGTATTGATCTGTTGAACGAATAAAATGTAAGCGTGCGACCTGAAGAAAAAATTCCCGTGCGTGTGGCCATTGCAGGCAAAGTCCTGCCGCTGAGAGTAGCGCCCCGCGATGAAGAATTTGTAAAAACAGCCGCATGGATGCTGAATAAACGCATGGAAGACTTTAGGGCTTTTCATGCAGGAGACGAAACCGACCGCCTTGCCTGGGCGGCACTGGACTTCACCGGAGATCTGCTTCGCTTAAGGGCGGAAAGGCAGGAAGAAAATCCGGCATGGGAACAGGATTTGCAGCAAATTGAGCAACTGCTGCAAGGGTATTGATCCACACATCCCTTTTTATTCATTTAGCGCTTAGTTCACCTTCAACCAAATAAAAAAGAAGGAGAAAACACACACATGGAAACCGTAGTATTCAGCCTTGCCGGCATTCTCATCGGACTGGCTCTTGGATATGTCGTATTTATTTTGCTAAGACGCAATCAAATCGAATCTGAACGCAAGTCACTGATTGAAGAAGCCAAACTGCAAGGAGAAAATTTAAAGAAAGACCGGATTCTCGAAGCCAAAGAAAAATACATGGCTTTGAAATCAGAGCACGAAAAGGAAATTAACAGGCGCAACCAGGAAATGTCCAACGCCGAAAACCGCATCCGCCAGAAAGAACAGAGCTGGGACCAGAAATTACAAAACGTTAAGCAGAAAGAAGATGAGCTGGCAAAGGCCCGCGAAACTTTCGAAGCGCAGATGGAAGGCTTGAAAACCAAACAGCGGGAAGTAGAAGCTGTGCGTGAGCAACAGCTGCAGCAGCTTGAGAAAATTGCCGGTTTAAGCGCTGCCGAAGCCAAAGAACAAATGCTGGAGAACATCCGCATTAAATCGCACACTGAAGGTCTTGCAATTGCTAAGAATATTGTAGAGGAAGCTAAGCTCAGCGCTACCCGCGATGCCAAACGTATTGTACTGCAAACTATTCAGCGTACGGCTGCAGAAACCGCCATTGACAACACTGTTACCTCATTCCCGCTCGAGAATGATGATGTAAAAGGCCGTATTATTGGCCGTGAAGGCAGAAACATCAAAGCATTTGAAGCTGCAACCGGTGTAGAAATTCTAATTGATGATACGCCCGAAACCATAGTACTTAGCTGTTATGACCCCATCCGCAGGGAGATCGCCAGGGTTTCTCTGGAGCGATTGATTAAGGACGGCCGTATTCACCCCGCCCGCATTGAGGAAGTGGTGGAGAAAACCAAAAAGCAGATTGAGGAAGAAGTTGTGGAATGGGGTGAAAGAACGGTGGTGGATCTCGGAATTACGGGTCTGCACCCCGAACTTATCCGTTATGTGGGCCGCATGCGATTCCGCAGCAGCTTTGGTCAGAACCTGCTGAAGCACAGCCGCGAAGTGGCGCGCCTTTGTGCCACCATGGCTGCAGAAATGGGGCTTAACGTGAAGCTGGCCAAACGCGCCGGACTCTTGCACGATATTGGCAAAGTGCCTGATACGGACGAGGAAACTCCACACGCACTGCTGGGTATGAAGCTTTGCGAAAAGTATGGCGAACACCCTGAAGTAATCAATGCTGTAGGTGCCCACCACGATGAAATTGAAATGACAAGCCTCCTCAGCCCTGTTATTCAGGCCTGTGATGCCATTTCCGGTTCAAGACCCGGTGCACGCCGAGGTGATGAGCAGTATGTGCAGCGTATCAAAGACATGGAAACAATGGCCTTGGGTTATCCCGGCGTGGAAAAGGCATTTGCTATTCAGGCCGGCCGCGAACTGCGTATCATCATGAGTGCCGAAAAAAGCACCGATGATCAGGCTGATGTGCTGGCATTTGAAATCAGCAACCGCATCATGACAGAGATGCGTTATCCGGGCCAGGTGAAAATCACCGTAATCCGCGAGAAACGCAGTGTGGGCGTAGCCAAATAATCTGGCTGAGACCATAAACAAAAAGAGGCGGGTTCATCCCGCCTCTTTTTTTGCCATTTCAGGCAGCACGCTTGCGGATGAAATTATTAAATTCATCGCACGGCACCAAGGTGTCGAAATCAGATCGAATCGGACGAATGTGGGCACATCCATCGATAAAACGGATTTTTGGGTTTCTGAACCGATAGTTATCCATGTCGAACCTGAATAAACTCAGGGCTTCCGGGGGTATAGCGTTCGGAGTGCACAGGTAATTGTGTTCCTCCATTCCCAGAAACTTACTGTCTTCTTTCATCCCCGGGTCAAGATACCAGGGGAACTTACACAGATGCGTATCGATTCTCCAGAAGGCATAGTCGTCAAACTGTGCGCCATCATTGCGATGCACAGGGTAAAACCAGTCCACGCAATCCACAAAATACGGATACATGGCATCAAAGGTGGGCAGGGCATTGTGGGCATATACTGCACCGCGCAAGGGTAAGGCAATGCCCCGCCTGCCAATCAGAAGAGTGCTGACTTTTGTGAAGTAGGTAACATGCCACAGAAAGCGGTCATGTTTAACAGGATTTCCCAGTCGGGCGTAATCGCGCAAAACCGGAACATAAACGGAAGGATTTTCTTTCATGATGTAGATGGATTAAAAAGCCGGAAATGGGCCAATGGATATTTGAAATACGCACCCGGCAACCCTCGCCGTTTTCTGTGCTCCTACCTTTGCACTCCCAAAATTGTCCGATGGTGTAACTGGCAACACGTCTGGTTTTGGTTCAGAAGAGTCTAGGTTCGAGCCCTAGTCGGACAACAAAACGCTGATTTGATGATATCTGTGCTTTACTTTTGTAGGGTACGGAGACAGTAAAATACAGAGAATATGTCATCACTACTAAACCCAGTAAAAATCTTCGCAGGCAGTGCTTCTGCCTCTCTCACCAAAGGTATTTGCGAATACTATGGCCTGGAATCGGGCGATTTGACGGTGAATCGCTTCAGCGATGGTGAATTTCAGCCCGTATTCAACGAAAGTGTGCGTGGCTGTGATGTGTTTATCATCCAAAGCACTTTTCCGCCTACCGATAACTTGATGGAACTGCTGATGACCATTGACGCTGCCAAAAGGGCCAGCGCCAATTACATCACTGCAGTTATACCCTATTACGGTTTTGCCCGACAGGACCGCAAAGACAAGCCCCGCGTTTCTATTGCCTCAAAAATGATAGCGGATCTGCTGAGCACCGCCGGTGCAAACCGTGTGATGACCATGGAGCTGCATGCCCCGCAGATTCAGGGTTTCTTCAATGTGCCTGTAGATCATCTGGAAGGTTCTATCATTTTTGTTCCCTATATCCGCAGCCTGCCCCAGGATAATCTGGTAATTGCCGCACCTGATGTAGGAGCCAGTAACCGTATCCGTGAGGTAGCCAAAGCGCTTAACCTGCCTATGGTTATCTGTGATAAGGAACGTAAAAAAGCCAATGAAATTGCCAATATGACTGTGATTGGTGATGTTCAGGATAAAGACGTAGTGCTGATTGATGATATAATCGATACAGGCGGAACCCTCTGCAAATCATCGGCTATGCTCATGGAAAAAGGTGCCCGCAGTGTTCGTGCCCTTTGTTGCCATCCGGTGTTGAGCGGGAAAGCCTATGAAAATATCGCCAACAGCGTGCTTACCGAGCTTGTTGTAACCGATACCATTCCCCTTAAACAGCATCTCGATAAAATAAAAGTGCTGTCTGTAGCACCGCTGTTTGCCCGTGCTATCCGCAATGTGCACGAAAACGGAAGCATCAGCTCCCTGTTTAAGCAAATACATAATAGCCAGACAAACCTTGATCTTAAAAGTAATTAATAAATAAGCGTAACAACTGAATATGAAAACCATTTTGTTCAAAGCAGAAAAAAGAGAAGGCAGTGGCACCTCAAATGCCAAAAGCCTCAGAAATGCAGGTAAAGTTCCCTGCGTTATGTATGGTGCAGGAGAAAATCTGCATTTCACCATTTATGAATCCGACTTCAAAAATCTGGTTTATACCCCAAACGTGTACAAGGTTAAGATTGACCTTGACGGCAATTCTTATGATGCCATTTTGCAGGATCTGCAATTTCACGCCGTTTCTGAAGCCATCTTACACGCCGACTTTATGGCTGTTGAAGCCTCACGCGCCGTGGTAATGGATATTCCTGTGCGTGTAGTAGGAAACTCACCCGGTGTGCGTGCAGGTGGTAAGCTGGTTAAGAAAATCAACCGTCTGCGTGTTCGCGGTCTGGTGAAAAACCTGCCCGACTATATCGATGTAAATATTGACACCCTCGAAATTGGACAGAGCGTGAAGGTGAAAAACGTGGTGCCCGGAAATTTTGAAATTCTGGACGCTAAAGAAAACGCCATCGTGAGCTGTAAGACCACAAGGGCACTGATGCAGGCTGCTGCAGAAGCCGGCAAGTAATTTTGAATTATTATCATAAAAAAACCCGGCTTTTGACCGGGTTTTTTTATGGGCTATTAATGACTAAAACAACCATCCCACGCGGATGCTGCCCAATTCCCCTAAGGTGTTTAGGTTGGCAAAACTTCCGCCGGGAGAAACTGTTTTGATCGTAGAACCATTACTTCCGGAAGTGGTGGTAGTATCATCTTCTTTTTGCAGAATTAGCGAAACGGGGCGGTACAAGGCACCCACATACAGTCCGTTTGTTACCCAGAAATCGAAGCCGACGGTAGCTCGGATGCCTACTTGTGCCGATTGTGCCTCACGTTCATAACTATAATTTTTAATATAGCCTGATGTTCCTGCATCTTCTCCTTTTTGGTTTGTGCCGTCGGCGCCTGCCAGTAAATCAGCCCCAATAAAAGGGCTTAAGCGGGAAGTGCCTGCAAAATGCTTTTGCACACCCAGGCTTATCTCAGTGTAGCGGCTTCGGTAGGTAAACGTACCCTCGTCGCCCGTGCCGTCACCATTTTCGGCATAATTATTTACATCCATAGAATACGAGCCGCTAAGTCCCAGTACAAAGGCTATATCAGGTTTGTAAAAATAACGGCCATTAATACCGAATGTATTCACGGTGTTGCCGCCCGTTCCCAGAGACAAGCCCAGTTCCGTTGTTACATTGCCTTTTTCGGGTTTTTGGGCGAATACCCCCAGCGCCATAAGGCAAAATGCCATTGTCCATGTTTTTTTCATACGCATTTTTTTCTTCAAACTTAAATTGCCAGACCTTGGATATACATGACCAAAGCCATGCGGGCTGCTGCCCGAAATCCCCAAATAAATCATTTTGTATGAATTTTACCCATTCCAAAGACCAATCTGCGTAATTTGCAATGTCTGAAACGTGCAAGACGCCATTCTTTATATTCCCGACAGCAACAGCCGCATTTCATGGGCGGTAGAAGAAATTTTGGTGCGCAGGGCCGGACTGAAAATACGTTTTGCGGTAGATGAGGCTGATTTTATCTCCGCTTCTGCAGAAATAAAAATACATTACACCCGAAAAGAATTGCCGGGTAACCGCATTTACCGTTCAGGTTTTTTGGATGAAAACGGCATTAGTCAAGGTTTTATTCCCGGATCTGCGCGCATTAATGGTTTGTTTTGTCTCTTTCCGGATAATCAGGAGCAGCAATTCGACCTTTTCGCCATGGTATTCTGGTGTCTTTCCCGCTATGAAGAATACGGCTTGTTTTGTGCGGATAAACACGGTCGTTTCCCATCAACTGCATCATTATTGTATTCGTGGGGCGTATTGGAAGAACCTGTTTGCGATATTGCCATCAGCGCCATGTTTGCCCAATGGGGTCTGACTGTCCAACAGAACTTCAGCAT
>RGEC01000048.1 GCA_009918425.1 Bacteroidota bacterium | reverse complement strand
TTCCGTAATCCGGGAGCCGTTTTCACATCCTGCCACATGTGTTTCCATTCTTTAAACAAAACAGTACCGGGATTATAGGTATTGAGGTTGGTGGTTAAACCATATTTAATTTTATCATACTTATCATCCTCGGGCTCAAACGTGCCGAAAATTTTATCCCACACAATTAAAATCATACCCATGTTTTTATCAAGGTAACGGGGATTGCTGGCGTGGTGCACCGCGTGGTGGCTTGGACTCACAAACAGCCAGTCCCAAACCGGAATTCGCCTGATGAGTTCTGTATGTATAATAGATCCATACAATTGCTGAATCGCAAATGCAAGCACGATATCAGCGGCTTCAAACCCCAGAAAACCCAGGGGAACAAAGAATAAAAAACGATATAGCGGCTCGAATACAGAACTGCGGAAACCCACGGTGATATTGTATTTTTCGCTGCTGTGGTGAACCGTATGTACGGCCCAGAAAAAGCGCACCATATGGCTCATCCAGTGCACAAACCAGTAAACCAGGTCTGTGAGAATGATGGCAGCAGCCCAATACAGAAAACCATGTTCATTCCAATTAAAAATCCGATTGGGAAACGACAAACTCATGAAAAACAGAAATGCCCCGCGCATAGCCGCATCCAGCGTGATATTCAGGCTGGTCATCAGAAAATTATTCAAGGTATCTTTGGTGGTATAAAGTTCTCTTTTCAGGTAAGCGCTAGCTATTATTTCAGCCAATATGGTAACCGCATACACCGGCACCGAAATAATAACCATGGCCTGTTCCCACCAGTAGCTGTCCATTCTGTCGCAAATCTACATCAGTTGGTCTATACATACATTTCATTTCGCACTAATTTTGCGGTAAATTCGTTTACCCAAAAATGAAAAAGAAGATTCTGAAATATACCGGCATTACCGTTGGAATTATATTCCTTTTGTTACTCATCATTCCTTTTTTCCTGAAAGGCCCTGCACTCAAAGCGATCAAGAAAGTAGTGAACGAACAGGTGAACGCCCAGGTTACCTTTGACGAAGACATTAGCCTGGGATTTATTCGCAATTTTCCAAATGTATCACTGGGCATCAACAATATATGCATTATTGGCAAAGACAGTTTTTCCGGTGATACCCTGGCCTACATCCCCAAATTATCGCTTACCCTGGATTTGAAGAGTGTGATGGGCAGTGGCCCAATTGAACTGCGTAAAATCGGCTTGAAAGATCCCAGAATTTTTCTACAGACGCTAAAAAGCGGCAAGGCAAACTGGGATATAGTCAAAACCGACACCACCCAAAAGGCTGTTATAGATACCACAAGCAAAGGCTTTAAACTCTCCCTGAAATCGGTGGTAATTGAAAATGCTGTGTTGGACTACAACGACAGAAGTCTGGATTTCAGAACCCGTCTCAGTGGGCTTAATCACCAAAGTTCCGGCGATTTTACGCAGGATGAATTCACCTTGAAAACCCACACCGAATCAGACGCATTAACGCTGGAATACGGAGGCATGGCCTGGTTACAAAATATAAAAACCACTATTGACGCGGATTTGGGCATGGACATGAAGAAGATGAAATTCAGCTACAAAGAAGCCAAAGCCCGCCTGAATGAGTTGGATATTCAAAGCGAAGGATTTGTAGATCTGAATGATGATGACATGGAAATGGATATTTCCTTCAAAGCCCTGCAAAATACTTTTAAAAACTTCCTGAGCATTGTACCCGGCATGTATAGCAAGGATTTTGCAAAAATGAATGCCGCAGGAAAAATGGCCATTCAGGGTTCTCTGAAAGGCAAAATGACTGAGGATAAAATGCCCAGAACCGAAATGTCATTACAGGTAGAAAATGGTTCTTTTCGCTATCCTGATTTGCCCCAGACCGCTGAAAATATTCAGATGGATTTTGTATTTTCCAATGCTGATGGCGAGCCTGATAACAGCGTAATCAACCTCAAAAAACTGCAGTTAAGCATGGCCGGCTCCCCTTTTTCAGCAAGGTGCCTGCTGAAAACACCCGTAAGCAATCCTTTTATAGATGCGGAAGCCAAAGGCAAACTGGATTTGGGTAAAATTAAGAACCTGTTACCACTGGAAAAAGGCACTGAGCTGGCCGGACTACTGGATGCAGATTTTAACATGATTGGATATTACAGTCAGATGTCGTCGTCGCAAATGAAAAATTTGAAGGCAGGCGGTCAACTGGGCATAAAAAATCTGATTTGGAAAACGGCTAAGGTATCCACACAACTCCGTGATTTTGCCTTGCAGTTCACCCCGCAGAAGATTTCCATGCCCGTTTGCATAGGCAATATGAATGACAATGACTTTGATGTGAGCGGAACCCTTAATCAGTTGCCCGGTTATTTGTTTAACAATGAAACACTGCAAGGTTCACTGACATTCAAAAGCAAAAACATCAATATCAACAGTTTGATGTCGCAAGCAGAAACACCCGCCTCGGCAGCTGAGAGCACTGAACTGCCTGTTATAGAAATCCCTGCCAACCTGGATTTGCAACTTACTGCCAATATTGAAAAACTGATTTATGAGAAATACACCCTCACTGCTTTATCCGGGAATATTGCCGCCAAAGATGGAATTCTGAATCTCAACAACCTGAAAGCCGATATGCTGGGAGGACACATTGTACTGAACGGTAAGTATGACAGCCGAAATATCAAACACCCGCTGACTGAATTGCAGACATCGGCCACAGGTTTCAGCCCCTCAACCACAGCAGCCAGTTTCCCCATGATTCAGAAATATGCCCCCATATTCAGCAAACTGGAAGGATTGTTTGACGCAGGAATTGAAGTTAAAAGCTCGCTGGACAGCAAAATGCAACCCGACTATAAAGACCTGAATCTCACCGGAAAACTCTCACTGAGCCAGTCAGGCATAAAAGGCACTGAATTCTTACAGCAACTGGGTAAACAACTCAATACAAGCGCACTCGACAGGCTTAACATTAAACCACAAAAAGTTAATTTCCGCATACATGACGGAGCATTTGAGCTGTTGGACAGCATAATCCTTAACCTACCGGATGGCGGTATTATGAAACTATCCGGACAAACCAAACTGGACCAGACTATCTCCTACGGCGGCTGGCTTAAAATGCCCGCAAAAAACCTGGGAGCAGGCAATTCACTGCTTCAGGAATGGAACAAAAAGTCCGGTCTAAACGTAAAAAATCCTGAGGAAATTCCGGTGGATATACGCATTGGCGGAACCATTACAAAACCTACAGTTTCGGTTTCACTGAAAGGATTTGCCAAAACGGTAAAGGAAAATCTGAAAGACGCAGCCACGGAGGCATTGGAGAAAAAACGGGCTGAAGCGCTGAAACTGGCCAGAGAAAAGGGTGAACAATTGAAAAATGAGGCAGCCAAAAGGGCAGCCCAAATTCGTGAGGAAGGTAAAAAACGTGGCTCACAGCTTACAGGAGAAGGACAACTAAGGGCAAACCAAATACGGCAGGAAGGAGACAAAGCCGCAGATAAAATCAATGCAGAAGCGCAAAAGCAGGCTGCAGCCATAGAGGCCAAAGCCACCGACCCATTGCAAAAGGCCGTTGCCAAAAAGGCGGCGGAGAAAGTAAGAGAAGAAGGTCGTAAGAAAGCCGAAGCTGCCAAAGGAGAATTTTACCTGCGTGCCAGACAAACCGAGGAAGAGGCCGGAAAACGCTCAGCACAGATTCAAAATGAAGCGGATAAGAACGCCGATAAGATTGAAAAAGAAGCTTCAGACAAGGCAGATCAGCTATTGAAAGAGGCTGAAGAAAAGAGCAAAATTGAAAAATAAGCCCGTTCAGGATTTTTCGATGGCGCGCACTCCTGCCAGATAGCCGGTACTCCAGGCAGCCTGAAAATTGAATCCGCCGGTAACGCCATCCATATCTATAATTTCGCCTGCAAAGAAAAGTCCGGGTATTTTTTTGCACTCCATGGTGTCTTTATCGATTTCTGCAATAGATACCCCGCCGGCCGTTACAAATTCTTCTTTAAACGTAGTTTTACCTTTAACCGAAAAGGAACAGCGTATGCAATTTTCCAGCAACTTATTTTTATCCTGTTTTGATAAGTCCCTTACAATACAATCCTCGCTCACACCCGAACGGGATAGCATCAAACTCCAAAGACGGGCCGGAAAGTGAAATGGATTGGTATTTCCCACTTTTTTAGCGGCATTCATCAGCAAATCAGCATCCCAAAGGCTGCGGGCTTTCTCCTCTCCCATGCCGGTCCAGTCTACCAAAACAGTTACGTCATAGTTAGCTGCATGCAATTCCCGGGCTAAAAACGCAGAAGCTTTTAATACCGCCGGACCGCTGAGACCCCAGTGGGTGATGAGTACAGGCCCTGAAAACCAGCCTTTTTCGGGTCCGGAATCCATTCCGGCGACCCGCACCTTGCAACCGGGCACACTAACGCCCATAAGGGAATGCAGTTCTTTATCGGGGATATTGAATGTAAACAGCGATGGCACGGGTTCGCTTATTTCTATGCCATGCTTTGCAACAAATTCAAACTGACTGAGTTTGGGAAACCCGCCGCAGGCAATAATGAGGGTTTTGGAAATGATGGTATCGCCTTTTTCCGTAATAACCCTAAATCCTTTGGGTGACAGCGGCTCAAATTCTTTAATTCCGGTGCCGGTCATACATTCCACACCCAGTCTTTGGGCTTCGTGCAACAGGCAATCCACCACGGTTGCAGAATCATCAGTTATCGGAAACATTCTGCCGTCTTCTTCCGTTTTCAGCTGAACGCCATGTCTCTCGAACCACCGTATGGTATTGGTTACCCCCCATTTTCTCAGTGCCCATTTGAGCAAACCTCGACCACGCGGATAGTATTCCAGAATGGCAGCCAAATCAGGTTCGTTGTGGGTAACGTTGCACCTTCCGCCCCCGCTGATGGCCACCTTAGCCAATACTTTGTTTGATTTCTCGATGATGAGCACCTTTTTAGCCGGTTTGGCTGTTTTCGCATGAATAGCGGCAAAATAACCTGCGGCACCTCCCCCCACAATCAACAAATCGGTATGTAGTTCTGACGGTTGGATACACAAAACTAATCTTTATTGGCATATAAGCTGCATTCTGCTCAAATGATTTAATTAATCGCAGTGAATTCTTCCTGCCATAACCGGTCAAAAAAACTAACTTTGCGGCATGCACATTGGCGGGCTGCAACTCTTTTATTTTAAGAACCACGAAGAACAGCACCTGCAGTTTTGCAATGGCATTAATTGCATTACAGGTCCCAATGGCAGCGGGAAAACCAATATTCTGGATGCAGTTTACTACCTGGCCAATACCAAGAGTTTTTTTAATGGAATAGATCAGCAACTGATTAAACACGGACAGACGTTTTTTAGCATACACGGTTTTTTTGAGAATGATACTACCACGGAGATTCTGGTAAACTTTGGCAAAGGCAAAAAAACGCTTAAGAAAAACGGCAAGGTATACAGTCGGCTGATTGACCATATAGGCATCATACAAACGGTATTTATTACGCCCTATGATATTTCGCTGGTGCTTGAAGGCAGCGAGGAGCGAAGGCGATTTCTGGATTTTACCATCAGCCAGACCGACAGACAATATCTGGAGCAACTAAGCCTATACAAAAAGTTACTGGACCAGCGCAATGCATTTTTGAAACAAGCGGAAGGAAGACCTGTAGATCCTTTGTTGCTGGAAACCTTCGACGACCGCATGGCAATTGCCGGGCAGCGCATTTTTGAAAAACGTCGAGAGTTTATTGCCGAATTCACACCCTATTTTCAAGAGTTTTACGGATTTTTAAGCGGTGAGGCAGAGCATCCTACCCTGCTATATGTGAGTGAATTACACGAAAAACCCCTGAAAGATTTATTGTACCTCAACCGAGATAAAGACCGAATTTTACAGCGTACAGGCAGCGGCACCCACAAAGATGATCTGGAGTTTTTACTGGGTGATTATCCCCTGAAAAAATATGGTTCGCAGGGACAGATAAAGAGTTATGTCATCGCCCTAAAACTGGCGCAATACAAGTATTTTCTGGAAAAAACAGGCAAGAAACCCATACTGCTGCTGGATGATATTTTTGAAAAAATTGATGGCAGCCGGGCCGGCAAACTGATGGAACTCGTAGCCAGGGATTATTTCGGGCAGATTATCATTACCGATACGCATGCAGATAGGGTAAAAGAGCATTTGGAGGGATTGACCGTAGAAAAAAAATACTTTGCGCTGGAAAAACCGCTTAGTACAAATGCTGCACCGGTTCAAAATTCCAGCGAAGACCCAGATTAAACCAGTTTCCTGACGAAGGATGCCAGCCCGTTTGGTTTCGGTACAGCCAGCTTAAATCTATATTTACATTGTGGTAGACCATGTAGGTTATATCTAGCTTAAAGGAGCGAATGTTTGATATTTCTCCCTGCAACATGTTAATCCCTTCATCCCCTACCCTAACATCATTATCGCGCCGGGGATTGCTGCCGAAATTGGGTCCATTCAGCCAGGGATCGTTTCCTTGTTTGGCCATCATAGCCAGCGCGTGAATGCGTAGGTTGGGCAGTGCTTTGGGTTGAAAAAATCCTTTAAAACTCCATTCCCTGAAATTGCTGCCCAGCGGATGCGCCAGTGGCTGGTTGTAATGCGTGTAGCTATTCAAAACATCGGAGTGGGAATAGGTATAGGGTCTTACGGTGTTATATTCAGCCTGCAGCAAACCATTGCCTTGGGATGTTCTTAGAATGCGCATGAGACCCAGCTGCCAGCCGAATTTGTTGCCCCACCAGCCGCCTTGCTTCACTTTGCTCAGTTTAAACTCATCCAAAACAGCTTGTCCGTAAAACCGCCAGCGGTATGGCAAACTGTAGGTAAAATCAAAAGCCATCAGGGCATTATCAGCACTGCCGGCATTGGCTTCTACCGAACGGTAAAAAATTACCGGATTCAAGTAATCCAGGTCAAATCCACCCTGCGGCCTGTTGTGAATAATCATCTCAGAAAAACCGAGTTCAAGTTTTTGAAAAGGATTGGCAAATGTTAGGCTGCCGCGGTGAAGGGCAAAATACTTTTTCGGCAACAGCGTATTTCCCAAAAGCGGTGTAAATCCATTCAGCTGACCATACAAATTTTGGTATTTAAAGGGCCCTAATGAGGTGTTTAAACGCACAAAACCATAAGGCGCGGTATAATTGCTCAATATCAGGCTACGGATTCCCTGACCGACAAAAAACCGATCGTGACCTGCACTGAAAACAATATGATTTTTAGCGGTTACATCATTTAGCAGAGTCGCCGAAACATAGCCTACCGATTGTAGGTAATCGGTTTCCGGTGCTGCAACGCCGCCATTTTGACCCACACCTTTCCACCAACCCAGTCCGGGAACCACACCGAGCGAATCGCGGTAGCGGTTCACAAATTGCGGAAAATAAGACTGATTTTCGGTTACACGGGAATAGAATGCCACTTTTTGCTGAATATTTCCACGCACTTCCACCCCGCGGCCATTCTGGTTAAAAGTACCGTCATATCCGCTTCCTGCCTGCAAATTCAGTACAGGATTGATAATGAATGTTGATTTACCTTTCTCATTCGCATCTTGCCAGCTGTAGAACATTCCTTTCTGACGAAAAATTCGGTTTCGTTTCGAATACTGCCCAACAAACCGGCCTTCTGATTCAGGATTATCAACCTGAAAATAGGGCCTGAAAGGCACACCGCGAGAGGATTGAACAGTATCCGCATTGGCGTTCCAAACCCTTGGATTAAAACGCATGCTGTTACCTCCATCCTGTGAAATAATCAACTGCAACTCCTGCCAGCAACCCGGTTCATATACAATATACTGGGCATTCGCCTGAAAACATGCGAAAAGTAGCAGCGACAGGATAAGCCTTGGATGCATAATGCAAACATAAGCACTGCCGTTGATTTAAAGAGAATCAGTACTTCGTAAAAATCCAGTATCCGTCTTTTTTCGTGCCTGAAACGCCATTAAAAATCATGGATTTTATTTTGAAATACGGTTTACAGCAATCTGTAGCTTCCGGATTGAAAATAAGTTTTATGGTATCAATATCTGATTGGTTTAAGAGATAGAATGTATCCGTTGGGTAGCTATTCCCATTTCTGTAATACGGATATGTCGTAAACATAGAATCATAGTACATCAGCCAAGCTCGGCTCCATGTATTGCCACCCAATGCTTCTCCTGTTATCCAAACACTATCTGCCTCATATTTTGCCAAGGGACCGAAATATAAATCGGCTCCTGTTTTGCTATCCACAATTTTAAAGCTGCCGGATTCGGCACACGCGCGATCACATCTATTGCACTGAAATTGCTGTAAAATCAGGCAAGTAAAAATAGTGCTCGCGAATATTATCCATCTCATGTTAAACGGTATACAAATTGTCGATAACGAACCCCCAAAAATAACCGTAATTTGTGGTATGCGAATCTTAACAGGTTTAATTTTTACATTTATCCTACACATGAGCCAAGCCCAGAACACAAGTATCATCCATTACAACCTCAGTATTCCAGAGCCCCATACCCATTATGTGAAAGTGGAAATGGAAATTTTTTGTCCGAATAAAAAGGATGTTTCATTAAGCATGCCGGTATGGACACCGGGAAGCTACCTGGTAAGAGAATTCAGCAAAAGCGTAGAGCGTTTTGAAGCCACAGCATCAGGCAAACCCCTTACGGTGAGCAAATCCAAGAAAAATACATGGAGCGTTTCCAAAGGCAAGGCTGAAAGGATAAAAGTTACCTATTGGGTATATGCTTTCGAATTCAGCGTACGCACTTCCTTCGTGGATGCCGATCAGGCCCTGCTCAATCCCAGTAGTATCTGCATGCTGGTGCAAGGAATGGAAAATACCGCTGGCACTTTGGGAATAAATCTTCCCGGCAATTACACCAAAATCAGCACAGCCTTGCCCAAAAACAAAGAGGGTTACTTTTTATTTTCTCATTATGACGAACTGGCCGATTCACCCATACAGCTTGGCAATCACGAAGAATGGTCATTCGATGTGCGTGGCGTTCCGCACAAAGTGGCCATGGTGGGAATTCACAATGCAGACAAAACCCGATTGCTGAAGGATTTAAAGACCGTCTGTGAAACCATGACCGACATCGTGGGTGTGCATCCCTGCAAGGAATATCTCTTTATTGTGCAGAATGTGGAAGCCGGTGGTGGCGGACTGGAGCATCTCAACAGTACCGTAGTGGTAATGAGCCGATTAAACTGGAAAGATGAATCAAAATACAAATCTTTTCTGGGATTGTGTGCCCACGAATATTTCCACCTTTGGAATGTGAAACGCATAAGGCCTGTTGAGCTGGGCCCCTTTAATTACCACGAGGAGAATTACACAGAGCAGCTTTGGGTTGCGGAGGGGGTAACTTCCTACTATGATGAGCTGGCTATGCTCAGGGCCGGATTCGTAAAACCCGCCCAGTTTCTGGCTACGCTGGAAAGTTATGTGAACGATCTGGAAAACAGACCCGGCAGTAAAATTCAGACCCTGGCACAAAGCAGCCACGATGCGTGGATTAAGGAATATCGCCCAAACGAAAACAGCAAGAATACCGCCATCAGCTATTATGCCAAGGGACTTGTGGTAGCGGCCCTGCTGGATGCAAAAATCAGCAGTTCCTCAAACGGAAAAAAGAATCTTGACGATTTGATGAAGCTGCTGTGGAACCGTTTCTATATTGAGAAAAAACGCGGATTCAGCCCGGCAGAATTTGAATCGGCTGCCTCTGAGGTTGCCGGAACAGACCTAAAACCGTTTTTTGACAAGCATGTGCGCTCATTGGAAACACCCGATTATCAGGGTGTATTCAGCGATGTAGGTTTAACCGTCAATATCAAAACAGAAAAACGACATGTCAGCGGCATGACTACGGCCCAGGAAAACGGAAAAACCATTGTAAAATTCACAGAAAATGGCACTCCGGCCTGGAATTCGGGCGTGAATGTAAATGATGAACTCATTGCTATCAATGGCTTTCGCATCAACAACGATGCCGATGAATTGTTTAAAAAATTATCATACCCCGAATCTTCAAAACTGATGGTTTCACGGGGTGGCATTGTTAAAGAACTCGATTTTAGGTTTTCTCTCACCGGCAGATTTGCATTGTCGCTGGGTTTTGAAAAAGACAAAACCACTCCGGCACTGGTAAAATGGCTGGGTAAAATCAATTGATTATGGCTGAAATCGTCATTCACCAAAACAAACTGCAGCCTTGGGTAGAGCGTATTTTTATTCATTACGGATTTTCCGAAAAACATGCTAAGCAGGCTGCTGATGTGCTTGTTTCGGCAGATTTGCGTGGTATTGATTCCCACGGCGTTGCACGTTTATCGGGTTACCTGCGGTTGATTGAAAAACAGCGCATCAATCCGATTCCGGATATGAAAATCCTTCATGAAACGCCGTCCACTGCTTCCTATGATGCGGATGCAGGAATCGGCCTTGTTTCAGCGCCTGCCGCCATGGAAATTGCCATAGAAAAAGCCAAAAATGTGGGCAGTGGCTGGGTTGCCATTCAAAACAGCAACCATTTTGGAATAGCAGCTTACCATGCTATGAAGGCACTACCCCATGATATGATTGGATTTGCTGTGACCAATGCCAGTCCGCTGGTGACACCGGCGCTGGGCGCAGAACGCATGCTCGGCACCAACCCCATATGTTTGGCTATTCCCGCATTGCATGAACCGGCATTTGTACTGGATATGGCTACTTCGGCAGCAAGTAACGGTAAACTGGAAATCGCCGAACGGGCAGAAAAAAACATTCCAAAAGGCTGGCTTACGCAAAAAGATGGTTCTGACAGTGAAAACCCATCTGAACTTAAAAATGGCGGCATGCTGCTTACCTTGGGCAGCGACATGGACCACGGCAGTTACAAAGGTTATGGTCTCAGTGCGGTGGTTGATATTCTTAGTGGGGTGCTGAGCGGCGCCAATTACGGTCCTTGGGTTCCTCCGTTTGTTTCCTTTCTGGATCCGCTGGATAACCTTCCCGGTAAAGGAATCGGACATTTTGTGGGTGCCTGGAGAATTGATGGTTTCCGGCCCGCTGAAGAATTTAAAAAACACATGGACCAATGGATTCAGCGTTTCAGGGCAGCAAAATCCATACAATCTGCCAATCCTGTGCAGATTCCGGGCGATAAAGAGCGATTGAGCCATGCTGAAAGAGCATGGCAAGGAATTCCGCTGGTGGAAAAAGTTTGGGATGATCTTCAAAACATTTCGGCCCAAACCGGTATTGTATTAGCACAATAATTCATGCAAAAAAAATCGCACAAGATTATTGCCCTAATCGTATTTATTGCCATCATTCTGGGCACCGGCTATGTCATTTATCAATATAAACTCAAAGGCCGCAAATCCCTGCGCAAAGGCGGTTATCGCACCGATTACAACCCGCGTTATGTTGATTCAATGGTAAGGGCGAAGCAGAAACAAAATCGCGACTAACCCGTTGCAAAGTTGATTTATTGAAGTTTTAGAAGTTTATTGCGGCATGCACTATGCCATTGCTCCGGGTAGCCAGGAATGGTGGACAGGAATCGCTTTTTCCCTCGCCTTTATTGTGCTTCCTCCCTATTTTCTGCAAAATAAAAAGGATGAAACCAAAACCTGGACGGGAAAAGTCATAGGCACTTTCATACTTCTTGTTATTGTTATACAACACTTTTATTTGCTGAATGTCGGAAAATGGCACCTGCACAGTTCTCTGCCACTGCATCTGTGTTCCATGAGCGTGATTCTGGCAGGCATTATCCATTTCAAACCCGGACAAAATTTGTTTGAATTACTGGTTTACTGGGGACTTCCGGGTGCATTTCATTCTATCCTTACACCTGAATTAACCCATGGATTTTCACCCTTTCTGTATGCCGAATATTATATAGCACACGCAGGAATTTTTGCCATGGCCGTTTTTGCAACTGCGGTGTATGGCATGAAACTCAGAAAAAACAGCTGGATTCGGGTATGGCTGTTTACCCAGCCTGTGCTTGCAGT
>RGEC01000047.1 GCA_009918425.1 Bacteroidota bacterium | reverse complement strand
TTCTATTTATTACTGTAATTAATTTTTATTAATATATTTTGTAATATTATTTTTTATTGAGTAATTGCAGCAATATGAAAACGTATACCAAAATACTTCAATTAATTACATTACTCGCAATAATCGGATTGGTGGGTTATGGTTGTGGCAGTAATTCAAACAAAAATTCATCTGCACAAACAGAAGAAAATGCAAAAGAAGTGGATGTTTGCCGCTGTTTAACAGAACCCGGTGATTCAAAGTACATGATAGAAAACAGTATTGCCTGCAGAGATGCCATTAGTCGAGAACTTGGCGTTGAAAACTGGGAAAAAGTAAATATGTCACAAAACCCTGAAATTAGCCGAAAATTTGATGCTCTGGCTGCAAGATGCACATCTTCTGCATCCAATAATACCGGAGTAAATAGCAATTCATCCCAGGCAGACTGCGTGGGAAATCAAAATTGTATTGAGCAAATACGCCAACTGGTGAATGGAGCCGGTTATGAAATAGCAGACGAAAAGTATGCAGGTGAAGGTATATTCTATATTACTGCATTTAAATATGGCCCCGGTGACCCCGTAAGCATCACCTACATCATGGATTGTAATTGCAAACCACTGGATGTTAAAATAGGCAATAATTCAAGATCAAATTCGTCTTCCGAAAAGATACACAGATGCGGACGGCGATGGAATGGAAGCCTTTATGAAGGTGGCACATATGGTGATTATTGCAGCATGGAATGCTACGTTGATAATTACCCCGATTAATCAGCCTTACGTTTCCGCCCTCGTTTAGAGGGCTTCACAAACTGCACCACATCGCCGGCTTTGAGTTTCTTAGGTTTGGGTTTCACAAATAAATCTGTTTTGCATTGCCATCTCACAAGCTTGTAGCCGTTTGTTCCTGCCGCATTGTTCTGTTCAATTTTTTCCACCTCGTATAACACATCTTCATCATACCATTGATGATACTCCGTATCTCTTTGCTTTTGGTTTAACTGCTTAACATCCATAATTTCCGGTTCCGGATTGGGTATTCGCTCCGTAGGTTTGGCTTCCAGGGTTATCCAGCGGGTTTTCTCAAAATCCCAGTACATATTGCTCTGGCTATAGGCATATGGCTTAGATAAGTGCATTAGCATGGCACGGATAATTTCTACCGGCAATCCGTTCAGAAAACGCAGACTCCACAAAAACAACAATTCGCTCCATTGTTTGCCCTCAAGGGGTTTGTTCGGTTCAGGTTTCCAGCTTAAAAATCCTTCATTGAATAGTAATTCAGCCTGATAAAACCGTATACCCCTGTTATTCAGTTCGCTCCAAGATAACATGTAACCGGGGTAAACCGGGGTGATATTCCGATTAGCACCGGTCACAAAACCTGCATTGCCCAGTCCACTGCGCAAATCAGTACGCATGCTGCTGAAATCGGCGCGACCGCTAGCCCCTACTGAAAATGTCTGCGCCCCTATCTGGGAGGCAAATAGATTCAGGTTTTGCCTTGTTATGTGATTATTAATGGCAAATTGCATGAGAATCACGTTGAGTGTTCGGATAAATTTCTGCTCCTCCGGGGTGAAAAAATTTGTAGGATCAACATTGCAGGTATCATCACCATCCGTAAGCACGAAAATAATTTTCTCATCAGCCATTGATTTTTTACAAGCCTCAACCGCATCTTTTACCGTGTTAAACAAAGGCGTTTCGCCCAACTTTGCATCAATTTTCTCAACATCGTACTTTATTGTTTTGATATTTGTGTTTACAGGTCTAGAGGTGCCGTCACAGTAACTTCTCAGTGTTCGAATGTTAATTTGATCATCTTCCCGCAATTCCGGGAAAACTTCTTTTTCAAAAAGCGCTTTTGCTACCTGAATTCGGGTTTGGTTTCCGGTAAGAATATCCCGCATACTGATGCTGTTATCAAAAACGATTTCTATATATCTTTTCATGATTTGATTTATTTACTTCTTTTGATGTTTACGGGAATAATGCCATTGAGAACGGTTTCCATAGATACATTGTAAAAGTTAAACCAGTTACCGCCGGGGCCTTCCATTTCGATGATATCAATATGGGTTACATCTTTGGGCACCTGAGGAAACAGCAAAGAATAAAACAGCATATCCTTGGTGGATTTGAAATAATGTTTGCGCGGAGCAATGGGAATATTGATGGCTTGCAGCAGCTTAAAGCGCGTTTCTGAATTCACCGGCCTGATGTAGGTCTGTGGCTGAATCTGCACCCATCCACCGTTGATGTATTCATTATTTGCGTAATACAAAAAATCAATGCGAAGGGGATCTTCATTCACGTTCACGGTTTTGATTTCGTTTTTTACTTCAATCAGGGTGTTTTGTCCGGGGCCGGGCTGAATGATGTCGGGCGGGGCGAGGTTTTTTACAGGATTTTTCATGGATGTTGATATTGTTTTGCAATACAAAATTTCCACGTCACTCCGCGTTTTATCAGCGAGGTGAATTTTTTAGTCGGAAAAAAGAGGTGCTTGGTGGAGAAAATCCGTTTAAGGACATGTGAAAAGTGCAACCGAAATACGCTGTCCTAATGCAGTAAACTATGGGCAAGCACCAATGTAAATTCGCCAAGCGTTTCGGAGAACAATATGTAGCAACAAATTTCATTCATAAACAAAAAACTCCGCAATCGCGGAGTCTTTCTTGTGGGCCCACTTGGGATCGAACCAAGCACCTACTGATTATGAGTCAGTTGCTCTAACCGAATGAGCTATAGGCCCAATGGGACCGCAAATATAATGGAATATTTTAGCTCCTCAAAAGCCATTTCCTATCTTTCGGCGTGAATACCGTATGCTCAATCTGCATAATTTATTAAGTTTGCAATGGAATGATCAGGACCATTACTTTTTTATTAATCCTATTACTGACCCACTTTATCAACGCCAAACCCGGAGATACAACCCGCGTTGTTACACACAATAAAGTTGTTATCAAAACCAATCCCGGTGCGGGAAATACCAAATATTACGGTTGGGGAACATTCCCCAAGACCGGCACAAAATACCAGAAAGCCTTTGCTGAACTGACCTTCAAATGCGCTCCGGGCTTGAAATGCGGCGAATGGGATTACCTGAATTATATTTACCTGTGCAACCGACGCGGTGCCGAAAATGATAGCCTCGGCTGGGAAATCATGCGTTTCATTACTCCATATGGTTTTTACTGGGACCAGAACTGGAACCATACATGGGTGTTCGATATCACAGACTTTGCCCACCTGCTGCACGACAGCGTGCAAATCATGTATCAGCATACCGGATATGAGGCCAACCACGACCGCGGATGGGAAATTTCACTGAAGTTTAACCTTGTAGAAGGCACCCCCTGGCGCGATGTAAAAAATATTACCCGCTTTTATACCCGCAGTGTGGGCTATGGCAATGATACCCTTTTCGATAAAAACGTGCCTGAAGACACTTTCACCCTTGGGGAGGAAACAGACCTGATGCGTTTCAAGATACTGCAAACCGGACATGGCATGGATAAACCCGAAAACTGCGCAGAATTTTGTCCAAAACGTCGCTATATTGTTCTGGATGGAGCTGTGGCCGATGAAAGCTGGGTTTGGCGTGATGACTGCGGCGAAAATCCCGTTTTCCCACAGGCAGGCACCTGGCTCTATGACCGAGCCGGCTGGTGCCCCGGTGCCGAGGTTCGCGAATACAATTTAGATATAGCCGCCACACCCGGGAGCACCCACCGTATGGACCTTGATATGGAAAGCTACAAAACTACCAGCGGTGGGGCCAACTATATGCTTAGCACTTACCTGGTAGAATACGGCAAACCCAATTACAATCTGGATGTTGTGGTGGAAGATATCATCAGCCCCAATGCCGAACTTCGCTACAAAAGGGTAAATCCATCCTGCGGCTCTCCCAAAATCATCGTTCGGAACCGCGGGGGATCTGCCGCGCAAAGCATCGATTTTTTGTATGGAATGGATGGACTGCAGCAAAAACATTACCGCTGGAATGGTAACCTGAAACCTGGACAGTGGGACACCCTCGACTTACCACCCGATTTTGCACGAAACAACAGTGGTGGTACCTTTAAAGTAAATGTGGCATGGGTAAATAACCGCCCCGATGACAACCCCAGTAACAATACTGCCACTGTTTTTACCGGAAATTTACCACCGTTATTGCCAAATAAATTTGTGCTGTATTGCAGCACAAATAGCGCCCCCACAGAAAACAGCTGGGAAATCAGGGATATGTTTGGAAAAACCGTAAAAGCCCGTAAAAAATACCCAACGGCCAACATGGTCTACCGCGATACCATCGACCTGCCCGAAGGCTGTTATACGCTGGATTTTCAGGATACCGGCGCTGCCAATCCCAACTATATGCTTAACGAAGACGGGCTGCAGTGGTGGGCAAATACCGCCGACGGAAATGGTTTCTTACAGATTCGCAGCCTTACCAATAGCATACTTCAGCGTTTTGGCGCCGATTTTGGCAGCAGCATACGTTTTGCATTTACCGTAGGGAAAATATCAGATCCTGCCGTGCCGTTGGCCCAGATCAGTATTCGACCCAACCCCGCCAAAGACTACTTGATGCTGGATTTCAGCAGCTATAAACCCGAGGATCTTAATGATGTTTGCCATATTGTAATTCATGATATCCGCGGTAGAAAAGTGATGGAACAAAACATCGATATACACCGGAATTCCATGCCGGGACTGAACATATCCGCACTATCTACGGGAATTTATCACCTGAAACTGACTTACAAAGAAACCGTTATTTCGCAAAAACTGATTAAACAATAACACCGTGGGCAAACTCATCATTTTTTCAGCACCTTCAGGCTCCGGCAAAACCACTGTGGTTAAACATTTGCTATCGGTGCTGCCCGACAAAATGGCATTTTCGGTGAGTGCTACTACCCGAAAGCCCAGACCCGGTGAAGAAAACGGCCGTGAATACCATTTTCTTGAGCCGGAAGATTTTGAAAAACGCATAGAAAACAACGAATTTCTGGAACATGAGGAAGTATACGCCGGGGTGCTTTACGGAACACTTTGGAGTGAGGTTCACAAAATCTGGGATTCCGGAAAAGCTGTGGTATTTGATGTGGATGTGCAAGGCGGTTTGAACCTGAAACGCCGCTTTAAACAGGATGCCCTGGCGATTTTCCTCAGACCGCCCAGCGTAGAAGTACTGATGCAGCGACTGCGCAATCGCAGCACAGAAGTGGAACATCACCTTCAGGAACGCATTGCGAAAGCCAACCACGAATTGAGTTTTGAAAACCAGTATGATGTAGTGGTGGTGAACGATGTGCTGCAAGACACCCTGGAAACTTGCGAAAAACTGGTAACTGATTTTTTAAATAATCCCTGATGGCCCATGTAGGCTTGTATTTCGGATCCTTTAACCCTATTCATAACGGGCACCTGATTATTGCCCAGCACATGCTCAACGAAGGACCGTTTGATGAAATTTGGTTTGTGGTATCACCGCAGAATCCATTCAAAGAACAAAAAGATTTACTGCCGCAAAACCTGCGTTTGGATATGGTAAAAGCCGCTGTGGCTGAAAACCCACAATTTCGGGCCATGGATATAGAATTCAGACTGCCGCTACCCTCCTACACCATCCATACCGTGGAACACCTGCTTGAAAAAAGCAACAATCATTTTTCCATCATCATGGGTTCAGACAACCTGCCCCGACTGCATGAATGGAAAGACATAGACCGCCTTTGCACATTGTCTGATTTTCATGTATATAACCGCTTGGGTAGCGAATTAACATGTTCTTTTCCAAAAGCACGCATTATCTCCTATACCGCCCCATTTCTGGATATTTCAGCCACCCACATTCGTGGTTTAATAGAGCAAAAAAAGAGTATTCGCTATCTGGTACCCGAGGCAGTGCGCGAGTTGCTTACACAGGGCGGTTATGGGACGTAATTATAGTTTTAAATTACAACCCAGCACCGGACCGGTATTATACTGAAAAACAGGCTTATTGTTAACCGCCTTCCCTTGCTGCACAATCTGGTTTAACACGCCAAATTCTATCTGCGCCTTTTTACTGACATTCCAGCCCAGCAAACCGAAAAGTCGGTTCTGATCAAATACATTCTGGCCTACATGTTGCCCAAAACCGATGAAAATCTCATCCATAAGCGTAAAATAGCAGTCTTTGCCAAATGCCTTGAAAGGAAAATTGTACCGCTGGTTCAGACGAATACGATTCAGATAATTCCAGTGGTTAAAACTGCCGTCGGCGTTAAGCGCTGCAAGCCACCTTTGTTCAAGGCGCAAACGGTTTATCAGGACAGCCCCTTTTTCATTAATACCGGTTTTGATCTGCATCTGCTGATACAAGCGATGCTCGGTAAAGGTACCGTTGGCTGCAATCGGATAATCGCCATATGGATAAGTAAGAATCCAACCGTAGCCGACCTGGTATGTTACATTTTTCCCTCTGCTATAGGTCAAACCCATACGCAGCAAACTTTGCTGCCAAGTTTTACCATAGTGATTTCTACGCCACTGATATTCGGTATGCAGTGCAAATTGTTTATTCAGTTTTGTGCTGATGGTTACGGGCATCCAAAAGATGTCATTTTCATCGGTAATTCTATTTTGGGCATTTACACGATACATATTTGTTGCAAAAAGTGACAGTATTGCCCATATAATTAAACGTCTCATGGTTTTATGATTGATGTAAATTTTCTTTTGCGTGCTTCAGTGAAACGCGCTTTTCTCTGGACCTTTTTAAGGCTGCATGCTCATGATTGCTGTTGGTAGCCGGCCTGAGCTCTTCAAGTCCAATGATGGTTAAATTGCCTCCTTCATTTTCGAAATCCCGTTTCAGATGATGAAGATTATCAATCACAGTATGATCCACAAAATTACAGGCTGACAGATCAATGACGGCTTTTTCAGTATTGGGAATGGAATCGAGTTTTCTTTTTATTCCGAGCCAGTTGCTAAATACTGCCGATCCGGCTACCTTAAGGTTATTGCCACGAAGAGAAGTATGAGCTTTGAACATGGATTCCAGCGGAGCTCCAAAGAAATATTGGGAAATCAGTTCCGTAACAATACCTGCAGCAATACCAACCAATAAATCTGTTGCCAGGGTTACAAAGATGGTTACACAGAACACCATTAGTTGTTCTTTCCCAATTTTAGCCATCAACCCAAATTCCTTAGGACTGGCCAGACGATAACCCACACCGATAAGCATGGCAGCAAGGGCGGGAGTTGGAATTAAATCACTGAACTGAAGATTCAGAAATAAAAACCCGAGAATAAAAACACCATGAAAGAAATTGGCCCAACGGGTGCGGGCGCCGTTGGCAACATTGGAACTGCTTCGGGCCACTTCGCTGATCATGGGCAGTCCTCCAAGAACACCGGCCAGTATGTTGCCTGTGCCCACTGCCATAAGATCTTTGTTTGCATTGCTTTTTCTATGCCAGGGATCCAGCATGTCGATGGCCTTAACGGTAAGCAAAGCCTCGAGACTTCCAACCAGCGCAAACATGATTACATATTTTATAAACGTGCCGGTTTGTGAGAATCCACTAAAATCAACATTAACATTCAGGGTTTCGATAAAGCTTTTGTCAAAGTGCACCAGTTGCTTGAGAGACAGGTACTTTGCCAGCGGAATGGCAACCAATAATACAATCACAGGAGCCGGAATTTTCTTAAGCAGCGGCTGTTTGATTCTTGGCCACAAAAACACAATCAATAAACTGATCAAACCCACAATGGTGGCGTTTTTATCCAGATGTCCGAAGGTATCCGGCAATTTTTCAATCAGCTCAAAAGGTTCTACGAGAGGCTTTCCTGCCTCGTTCACGGGGTTGATGCCCAGCAAAATATGAAGCTGTTTGCTGATAATAATTAGACCAATAGCGGCGAGCATGCCATGCACCGCGCTCAGGGGGAAGAAATTCACCAGCGATCCCATTTTTATCAATCCAAACAAAATTTGAATGACACCTGCAACTACCACAGCCCCCAAAGCCAGTTTCCAGCCTAACGAAACATCGCCGTGTCCCAGTTCTGCAACCGCTCCTGCCACAATCACGATAAGGCCTGCAGCAGGCCCTTTTATGGTAAGAGGCGATCCTGCAATCATGGAAACAAATACACCGCCTATCATGGCTGTTACAAGTCCCATAATTGCCGGGAAATCGGATGCTTTGGCAATGCCAAGACTCAAAGGCAAGGCCAGTAGAAATACTAGAAAACCGCTCAATGCATCCTGACTGAAATTTTCCTTTAATCCTGCGATACCATCCTGCGGTATCAGTTTTTTTGAGGTATTCATAGTCTTTTTAATTTTATATTTTTTAAGATGATTTTATAGCCGTTTCGTGATACGTTTTCACATGCGGACCCAGAAACAGCCTGGCATAGATCCGAATGATGGCTATTCCGCCAAAGATAAATCCGGTGGAATTTATAACAGCAAGTAGATACTGATTTTCATGGATATGACTAAAAATCAGGTCTTCCCCTATAAAAGTGGGAGATATAGGGAATCCCATAAGTCCCAAACATGCTATTAGAAAAACAATAGCCGTAAAAGGATATTCATATACGTGTCCGTAATATCCGTTAAGGTCGAAAGCTTTCACTTCTCTGGAAGCGATCCACTTAAGTAGCATAAATCCTAAAATGCCGGCCATAGTTAGGCCCGACAGATATAGCAAAGTATCTTCCATGTCAAATTTTTCATTAAAGGATACTGCCAGAGCTATCCAAAAATGGTTCATAAGTATCAACATCCAAGCCAATATGGGGGAAGACCTTTCAGAGAAAGATTTCAGCACCATTAACAATCCAATCAGCGAAAACAATATTGGCAAAATAAATGCCATTTCAACTGGAATACTATCTCTGTAATTCAGTGCAAGTAAGCCCATAAAATAAACAGGCACAAAGTAAAACAACACATTCTTCATATTCAGAAAATCAAGCTGATGGCCCAGAATTTTCACGTTTCTGAAAATCACCCTGTTGAGGAAAACATCCAGATTCCATTCCTTTAAAGAAAGCATATACGTTGTGTAGCGGAAGCTTTTGGGAAGTACATTTTCCAACACATCCCTGCGGGGCGTAAAGTGGTAAAATTGTTCACGCATAAGATAACTCACAACCGACGGCGACACCAGCAGCTGATAGGTTCTTAAAAAAGCATTGCCGGCAAAGTGTATCAGCGCCAGTATGTGCCAACCCGCTGCTATTTCAATAAAAATCAGTCCGATTTGCGAAATAGAGGCATACGCAATCTGGGTTTTTATGGAAGACTGAACCCTGGCAATCAGGCCTGAAAATACGGCTGTTGCCAATCCAAGCGCGGCTATCATTATTCTCACCGACCATTGATTTTCCCAGAATGGGTAGGTTCTTAGCAGCAAAAACACACCAAAATGCACAGACAGTGAACCGTAGAAAATTGCGCTGCTTGGTGTAGGCCCTTCCATTGCCCTGGGGAGCCAGGATGAAAATGGCAACTGTGCAGATTTAACCGCGGCAGCCAGCAGAATCATCATGGAAATAAAAACACCAATTGCTGTGTGGCCCTGCAGATGTTCGTGCACCAGAATGGCATTGTGCAATTTATTAAAGGTGATGTTTTCATGCCATAAATGGTGACTTGCCCACATGGCCAGCAATATTCCAAGATCCCCGATTCTGTATATTGTAAAAACCTTTACCGCGTTGCGAACCGGCAGATACCTGTCACGGTAAAAGGCAATCAACAAAAAGGAGGAAATACCAATGAATTCCCAGCCTATAAACAGGGTTTCAAAGTTTCCTGAAAAGATGGTAACATTGTACCCCAGGTAGAAAAACAGTACGGTATTAAAAAACCGCTTGTAACCGGATTCCCGGTGCAAATAATAACGGCTGTAAACGGTAATGAGAAAGGTAAGCAATGCGCCTACCAGCATATAAACCGCGGTTACCTTATCAAAATAAAAATCAAGCAGAAAACTATTGCCTGCAGATTCGTAAAGATAGATATCCTTAATATTCAGTTCAGGAAAACCAGCAAATCCCCAATAACAGGCAAAGATGATAAAAGCCAACAGATTTAATCCGGCCGTGGTAAAGGCAATCCTCGAAAGCGTTATTTCTTTGGTTGCAGGTATCAGCAGGCTGATTAAGAACCCCAGCAACGGCAGGGCAATAAAAAGATTGATTAGCAATGAAAGATTCATGAGGCTTGCATTAAAAGTTGAACAGGAATATTCTCTGATTCTGTTTCAATCAGACCATTTAGATCGAAACAGGTAGGCAAAGCTATTGCAGGCGGCAGATACGGTTTAAATTCACCATCCTTAAACCTGTACATAACATGGGTTTCCGGATGCACCACTACCATATTTACCCAGTTATGCTGATACCATTCATACGTTTCGGGAGAAGACATCAGAATTGTCTTCACCACTTCGGGGAAATGTTCTGCAATAATTAACAGCCGCAGCGGATCATGCACTTCCACCATTTGCCATGGCAAACCAGTTCTTAAATCGCCGTCGGCACCGTTTGCCACACCAATAAGGCCCATGACGTTGTGAGGTAGTTTTGTACCAGCCCCCAGGCGCTGATTATCAACCCTGGAAAAATAATATTCCAGATTGATACCTCCGCAAACAGGAGTAGCCGCCTTCAAAATGTTTAGTAGATATTTCCCTTCCGGATCCACCCGGTAATCGTAGGAATTTAAAAATGCCCTGCGATCCAAAAAAAGATGATCCGTTAAGCCTCTCCTCCCCACAACGCACAAGGTATTGGTGGCATGGTTCAATTCCGGCCTGGGTTCAAACAATGAAACCGAGCGAAGCTTTACCTGTTCATGTACACGTTCAGGCGCAGCTGAGGTTTCGGTGAGAATAAACCTTCTGGAACGCTCCTTAGCATTGAAAGACAAAGCTTTCTTAAAAACCAAAATATTCTGTTGGTGCTGCTGTTGCAAATCTTCGGGTAGCTGATCATCGTCATAAAACTCTATCTCATCTCGGGTTGTGTCATGCAAAGCACCAATAAAGCGGGTGCCGGCAGGAATCTTCAGACCGCGTTGTTCAAGTTTCTCACGCACAAAAGGATGATTGGCCATGTGAGAAACAACCCGGGCGTTTACCGAACCGGGGCGGCCTGAGCAGGCTCCGCAATCATAGCCGGCGTAATGCGTATTGTTTATGCTGCTGGCCCCATGCCCCACAACATATACCAGATTGCCAAACTGATCGGTTAGTCCTATGCTTTTGAGCAGTCCTTCAACCCGATCTGTCATTTCATCAAGGGTGAAACCGATCTGCAGGCCATGTACCTTGTCTTCGGGCTTTTTGTTTTCTACAGACAGCCTGGCCCGCCTATCCATATGGCTAAAAGAATAGGTTGTGGCCGGACTTATGCCCGGTTTAAAAATGTTTAGAAACAGTTTAAATGCTGACCAGAAACCCAAAGTCTGGGAGATGAGCCATCCAGATACCACGGAGTGGGTTTGTTTGGTGAAATGCACATCCGAAGACAGCGCTTTTTGGGGATTGTATTCCTTGATCAGGTGAACTGGTGTTAAGGGTGCAGGACAGACCTTTGTATAAAACTTGCCATGCTCCGGCTGATAGTAAAAGGCTACATTAAAAAAACCCGGTGTTCCCCATGTGCGGCAATTGGAATCGGTTTGCTCAATATAGCGTCTCAATGAACATTCCCTATCATCAATACAGAATATGGCATCAAATGATTTGGGATGATTACCGTCGTCCTGATGATGGGCTTTGCTGATTCCTGCAAGTACCTGTTCATAGTACGTCCATTCGTAAGCCTCCTGCCAGATTGCAAGTGCCTCATCTGTTGTGTTGGGCCTGTAAGGCTGAAAAAGATCCTCCGGTGCAGAATCCAGATGTGTATCCAGCGGAGACCAGTCTTCACCATATTTGGCATCCAGTGCATCGATTTCCATCAACAATTCCACATAAATCAGATCGTGCAATGAAATTACCCGTTTATCCAGCAGGGTATTTGGGGAATCTTCCAGCACACTTACCATCCCACTCCAGCCGGGG
>RGEC01000046.1 GCA_009918425.1 Bacteroidota bacterium | reverse complement strand
ATTGTAAGCTGCTCAAGCAAAGATATCGATACTTCAGACATCAAATCAGTTGAAGTGTTCGTTAAAAAACCAATTTCAACAAGCACAGAAGGCATGGCTGTTTGCCAAAGCACCAGAAATCCAGCCTGTTTTACTCCCCTGCTCTTGATTTTAGAAATTTTCTGAGTGTTCGCTTCAACAAGGGTGCTAAACTTCAAGCTCTGTTGTAGGAAAGCATTTTGCACCAGCGAAAAAATAATATGTCCTTCCGCAGAGTTAGGATCAAAGCCACCATAACGCTCATTGGTTTTATAATTTGATTCATATTTGATAGCCGCATTCTCGCGTTTTGCAACGTCCAAATTCCCCTGTGTTTTGTGCAAACCCATAAAATAGGTTTCTGAGCCGGCAGCCGTTGTATTTACATTGCTATTACAATGAATAGAAACAAAAAGATCCGCTTTGATTTTATTGGCAATATTCGGACGTTCCCACAATTCCACAAATTTGTCTGTTGTTCGGGTGTAAATAACCTTGACATCCTGCAAACTATCTTCAATACATTTACCCAACTTGAGGGCGACTGCCAGTGTTACCGTTTTTTCCCAAATTTCATTGGCACCATTACAGCCCGGATCAAGGCCACCGTGGCCTGCATCAATAACAATGGTTTTTACTTGTTTTCCGGGCACACGGTTCACCGGTTTGCCGGATGGCAAAATCGTAATAAGGGAAAGCAGCACCAGACAAAAAACTATCCGTCTCATGGGTTAACTATTATTATAACTTCATAAACCTTGCCAAAATTTTGCAACATTCAGAAGAATATTCAATGGAATGGCAAAGTTTTTGTCGAATTTCGCGGTATCTTACTTATGTGTGTACGTGGCAAGACAAATCTTTATAAACTTTCATTGTGGAAGGTTTGCTTTTTGCTCACAACAATTGTCATTTTCTCCCATACTGAAAGGGTTTCAGGCCAAGTGTCAAATACTACCGACACTCTGAAACGAAGCATAGCGACACCCAAAAGCGACCTGGATAAACCAATTGTTTACAAAGCAGCAGATTCTATTTGGTTTAACCTGAAAAAAAATAAAGTGTATTTGTATAGAGACGCATCTATAGAATACGGCGAAATGAATCTGACGGCACATTACATAGAGATTGACTTATCAAAAAAAGAAATATTTGCCACAGGTGGACCTGACAGTACCGGAAAATACAGCAATCTGCCTGTTTTAAAAGATGGAAATGATAACTATAAAGCCGATAGCATACGATACAACAGTAAGTCTAAAAAAGGCAGGGTCTATGGCTTAAGGCTTACACAGGATGAAGCTGTCATCCACCTGAACAAGGTAATGAAACAGGACGATGGCAGTTTTATTGGACAAAGCGGAAAAATAACCACCTGCAATGAAGACCATCCGCATTTCTATTTCAATGCAAGCCGAATTAAGGTAATACCAAACAACAAGGCTCTTTTTGGAGCTGCCAACCTGGTGGTGGAAGACGTACCTACTCCCCTGGCCGTTCCTTTTGGGATTGCCCCTTTGAAAAAAGGACAAAGAAACGGCATACTATTTCCGGGTTATGGATACAATCAGTTTAATAAAAGTTTTTATCTGCAAAATTTCGGGTATTACATGGGCTTAGGCGAACATGCTGACTTAACACTGACTACCGATGCCTATCTGAATGGCGACTTGCGTTTTGGTGTGAGCAGCAACCTGGTAAAACGCTATCGGTATAAGGGCAATTTCGGACTTGGAGCCAGCTGGTTTGGAAACGGCAAGGAGCGCAGCAATCCTGCCTTTAAAAGAAATCTGGACCTAAGCATACGGGGAAACTTTGCAATAGACCCCAAATATCTACCGGGAATCTCATTAAACGGGGATATTAACATCCAGACAGGCAATTTTAACAGGCTTAATTCCAGAGACATCAACACCATAAGCAACCAGCAGTTCCAGAGTTCTGTTAATTTCGGTAAAACATTTTTTCAGAACAAGGTTAATTTCACTGCAGCAGCAAGGCATTCACAAAATACTGCAAACCGTGATTTCCGTCTTGAATTGCCCAGCATGAATCTGGGTGTTTCATCGCTTACTCCATTTGCACGTAAAAACGGCAGTGGAAACAAATGGTATGAGCAACTTCGCTTAAGTTACAATATGCAGTTCAGCAATGTCATCAACACCAAAGACAGCATTTTATTCAGCCGTGATTACAAAAAGGCGCTCGAAAAAACCCAAAGTGGTATAAGCCACAGTCTGCCCATCAACACCAACATTAAAATTCTTAAGGGCATAGTCAATATGTCGCCGTCCTTCAATTACCGCGAAACCTGGTATTTAAAGGCCACTGATCAATTTATGGACACGTCGGGAAAGGTACAAACCCGCGAGGAAACTGGCTTTTTCAGGCTAAACAACTGGGATTTTAACACAGGCTTTACCACCAACATTTACGGTACTTTCCAGCGCGTAAACGCCAAAAAAGTCAAGGCTATACGGCATACTATTACCCCAACTATCAGCATGGGATACCAGCCCAAAATCAATGCTGCATTGCGAGGATGGGAACAAAATTATACTGACACTTCGGGAAAACAGATACGTTATAACCGCTTTGAGAAAGGCATTTATGGCGGTGGACAAAGTCAGTCAGAGAGCGGCTATGTGGGCATTGGAATCAACAATAACCTGCAAGGCAAAAAAGTGGTAAGCATTGACAGCAACGGCAAGGAAAAGCTGGAAAAATTCAACCTGATAGATCAGTTAAGTTTCAATACACGCTATAATCTGGCAGCTTCAAAATTTAAATGGAGCGATATAACCGCAAATTTCAATACCACAATCAAGAAAAACATCAACATAACAGCCAGATCTGCATTCAGTTTATATCAAAAAGATTCTTTACAAAAAAATGTTCAGCGGTTTTTATACGAAGACAGAAAAACACCCCTTCGCATGCGCAATGCAGGCATGAGTATTAGCACAAGATTCGGGCCGGAAATGTTTAGTAAAAAACCGGAAATAACTAAGGATAAAACCAAAGTGAACGGAGATGATCAGGAGAAAAAAGACATTATCAGCAGGCCTGATGATTATTTCCATTTTGATATTCCATGGAATATTGCCCTTACCTATGTTTTTGATTATAACGCCGAAGCCAAAATCAAATCTCAGCGTGTAGGGAGCAACCGTATCAACATAAGCGGAGATATCAGTATAACTCCTGAATGGAAAATCGGTTACACAACCGGTTATGATTTACACCAAAAAGAAATCGCTTCCAGCCAGTTTACCGTTAGCCGAAACCTGCATTGCTGGCAAATTGATTTTAACTGGGTCCCATCCGGTTTTGCCAAGCAATGGACTTTCAGTATCAGGCCTAAATCCGGAATGTTGCAGGACATGAAACTTAACAAGCGTGCATTCTTTAATCCTGTGATGTTCTAAACATTTCGAAACCAACATTTGTTATTAAAAATATGACACTTAACATCGGACAATCCGCCCCTGAATTCACCTTATTTAACGACCAAAAGAAAGAAGTAAATCTCACAGACTTTCGTGGCAAAAATGTTGTACTGCTCTTCGTTCCACAGGCATTTACAGGCGTGTGCACTGCAGAACTTTGCCAGATGCGCGATAGTCTGCACGACTATAACAACATGAATGCTGAGATACTGGCCGTTTCGGTTGATTCTGTATTCACCCTTGAAAAATGGAAAAAAGATGAAGGATACAACTTCAACCTGCTTTCCGATTTCAACAAGGAAGTTAGCCGCGCATATGGTTCTCTTTATGAAGAATGGATTTTCGGCATGAAAGGCGTTTCCAAGCGCAGTGCGTTCGTCATTGACAAAGAAGGCATCATTCGCTACGCCGAAGTACTGGAAAACCCCGGAGAAATGCCCAACCTGCAAGCTGTCAAAGAAACGGTAGCTTCACTCTAAATTCATTGAGACTGCACTTTACGCTCAGGGGATGAAGATATTGTAAACTTTATCCCAATATTGGCATTGATAATTCGTTGTATTAAATTGCGATGATGCGCTTTTTGATTTTCTGTATTTTGTTAAAAGCAATAACAGCAGTTAATGCCCAACCCTATCATGTTCCTGAAGAAATCAGAACCCGATATTACTATCAGCCGGGAGATAGTGTAATTATATCGGAAAAACCCAATTCGGCTCTGATAAAGATTTTAAAAGGATGGAAATATCTGTCGCCGGACAGTACCTGGGTTGAACCAACTGAGGGATATGACACTATTTTGGCATTGTATCATTATGATTTCAAGGCCAGACACGGTGGTTTCTTTTTTCACACGGAAGAAGTAAACAATGCTGCCTACCGCAAGTTTGTACAATCTGTACAAAACCCTGCCTTCACACCCGATACCGGCTGCTGGCTGGGCCCAAAGCAATACAGTGAGCCGTTTTCCCGCTATTATTATCAGCACCCTGCATACAACAACTATCCTGTTTGTGGAGTTTCCTACCATCAGGCAAAGGCATATTGTCAATGGTTGCAAGACAGTTTAAATCTTGTATTAAAGAGTAAAAACATACCACAACGGATTGAGGTAGATTTGCCCAGTTCAGACGAGTGGATTCATATATATTACTATGCCACCAGCCAATATGCGAAAAAAAACAAGCGTTCCCTGAATACTCCAACCTACCTGCAGTTTGCCTATCCGGGCTCTCAAAACTCAGTGATTTCAGGGCCATGGTATAGTGCCAGACTTGCACTGATCAAAACTTTTCCTGTGGATTATTTTGTTTATACTGCAGAAACACATGGGGTTATGCCCATTGGTGGTGTATATCACATCATGGGCAACGTAGCAGAATGGACCCGAAGTGCAGCACAGAAGCACCTATTTAATGAGAAAGAACACATATACACCGTAACCGGCAGACTGGCACCCAATGTATATGAAACACACAGCCAAAGCACATTGGATAAGTATGTTCGCGGTGAAAAACTGAATGATTTACGGGTAATTAAAGGCGGTTCATGGATGGACGATCCATATTATCTTCAACCCGGGGCTCTATTTTTTCAGGATAAAAATAAGGGGCAGGCCAATATTGGATTCAGGCCTATTATCAGGGTTGTCAAGCCTTAAAGCACTTCAATTTCATTGCGTATAAGGTCTTCGAAAGTTTCTCTGCGCCTGATCAGTTTTGCTTCGCCGTCTATTACCAGCACTTCAGCAGGTCTGAAACGTGCGTTGTAATTGTTGCTCATAGTAAATCCATAGGCACCCGCATTGTAAATAGCCAGAATGTCCCCTTCACGTACTTCTGCTATTTTTCGATCATAGCCCAGCGTATCTGTTTCGCAAATATACCCCACCACTGAATACAGGCGAGGTAATCCCTCCGGGTTGCTAACATTTTCAATGCGGTGATAGGCATCGTAAAACATGGGTCTTATCAGGTGGTTCTGGCCACTGTCAACCCCGATAAAAACGGTGCTGGTGGTTTGTTTAATAACATTGGCTTTCACCAATAGAAACCCCGATTCGCTTACAATATACTTGCCCGGTTCAAACCAAAGCTCCAGCTCTCTGCCATATCCTTCACAGAAACGCTGAAAAGCTTCAGCAATGCGGCTTCCCGTATCTGCAATATCGGTAACAATGTCGCCTTGCTTATATGGCACTTTGAAACCACTGCCGAAGTCCATAAATTCCAGATCAGGGAAGTCAGCGGCAGCTTCAAACAATAACTCAGCACCGCGCAAAAAAACATCCGGATCCAGGATATCGCTGCCTGTGTGCATGTGAAGACCATTGATTTTCATACCATGGCTCTGCACAACACGCAACACATGACGCAACTGGTATATGCTGATTCCAAATTTAGAATCGATATGCCCTACAGAAATATGGCTATGCCCACCCGCCATAATGTGAGGATTAAGGCGAATACAACATTTTACAGTGCCACCATAATGGTGACCAAATTCCTCCAGAATGCTTATATTATCGATGTTGATATGCACTCCCAATTTCACCGCCTCCTGAATCTCTTCAAAATCTACACAGTTGGGGGTATACATGATTTGTTCGGGTGCAAACCCGGCCCTAAGACCCAGCTGCACCTCCTGAATGCTAACTGCGTCCAATCCTGCACCTTCATTTTTCAGTAAACGAAGTATGTTTACATTATTGAGGGCCTTTAAGGCATAATGCAAACTCACCTTTATCCCCGGAAAGGCATTTTTCAACCTGTGGTACTGCGTAGTTATGGTTTCCGCATCGTACACATATACCGGTGTACCAAACTGCGCTGCTATATCGGTCGCCTGTATTCCTCCAATTTTCATTTTTACACTTTTATTACATAAAAAAAGCGGAGATCAAATCCCCGCTTTTTTGCGAAGACAATTTATTTTATGCTTTCTTAATGCTTTTATTTTTTTTCAGACCAAAATCCACCACAACCGGTGTAGCAATGAAAATGGATGAGTATGTACCTACGATAATACCCAATACCAGAGCCAGAGAGAATCCTTTCAGTGCATCGCCTCCAAAGAGGAAAAGGATAATACACACAAAGAATACCGTTGCTGAGGTAATCAGTGTACGACTCAATGTTTGGTTAATTGCCATGTTAATCAGCTTGTGATCGTCTTTCTCCACACGGCTGTTGCCTGAAAGGAATTCACGAATACGGTCAAATACAATTACTGTATCATTCATAGAATAACCAATTACGGTAAGCAATGCAGCTATAAGATGCTGGTCAAATTCTACAGGGAAAGGTACCCAGCCATCCATAATACTGTAACAGGCGAGGATGAATACTACGTCGTGAATCAACGCGATGGTTGCACCCAAGCCATATGCAGCGCTTCGGAAACGAAGCAGGATGTATGCAAACATCAGGAAAATAGCCACAATCAACAGCACTGTTGATTTATTGCGGGTACTGGCAGCCACAGAAGATCCTACCTTAGAAGTGCCCTTGATGGACTCAGCGGTCACACCATAGTTTTTAAGTGCTGAAATCACTTCCTCAGTTGTTTTGTTACGGGCTTCTTTGCTGTTTTCGTTCAGTCTGTGCGTAGTAATCACACGGAACTGACCTTCTTTACCGAAAGTTTTGGCTTCATTGCTGCTTCCGGGGAAGGCTTTATCGAGGGTTTCCTTGATTTTGCCAACAGAAACATCTTTTGATTTATCAAACTGAATGATAAATGCATTACCCCCTTTGAAGTCAATACCGGTGGTTAATCCGCCCTTGTAGATAAATGCACCGATACCAAAAAGTATGATAGGCAAAGACAACACATAAGCACGACGGCGGTATTTAACGAAATCAAAATTGGTATTGTTTAGTACGTTCTCGCTGTAAGGGAAAGAGAACTTAAGATCTTTTTTCCTGTTAACACGATTTTCGAGCATCCAGCGGGTAACCAGCAGCGAGGTGTACATAGATGTGAATACACCAATTACGAAAATCACGGCAAAACCATAAGCCGGACCTGAACCCGCCATAAGCAGCGCTATACCTGCCAGTAGGGTAGTCAGGTTTGAGTCAATTATCGCAGAGAGTGCGTATTTATATCCATTCTTAACGGCCTGTGCCAGGCTGATCTTTTGACGAAGTTCTTCTTTAATGCGCTCATATATAAGTACGTTGGCATCTACTGCCATACCTATGGTGAGTACAATACCTGCCATACCGGGCAGGGTGAGTGATGCACCAAGACTGGCGAGGATACCAAATATGAGGAACATATTGGCAAATACTGCGATAATAGAATAAACCCCGGCACGGTTGTAGTACATCACCATAAACAACAGGATGGCCACAAAGCCCACCAGCAATGAACTTGTTCCCCTGCTAATGGATTCTTCACCCAGTGAAGGGCCTACCACATCGCTGGCAACAATTCTTGCAGGCGCGGGAAGTTTACCTGCTTTCAACACGTTTGCCAGATCATCTGCTTCCTTAATATCGAAATTTCCTGAAATCTGGCTTTGTCCACCGCTGATTTTCTGATTCACAACGGGGGCTGAATAAACCCTGTCATCCAGAACAATAGCAATGTGCTTGTCAATGTTGGCACCGGTTATCTGAGCCCAGCGGCTGGCAGCCTGAGGCGTCATTTCCATGCTCACTTCCACTTCACCGGTCTGGTTGGTCTGTGAACGGGCATCAGAAATAATGTTCTCCTCTTCACTGGCCAAAGCAGCCTTTCCATCGCGATCCAGCTTAAGCAGATACACAAAATGCTGGTCATTGTATTCTTCCAATATTTTTTTGGCCGAAGATTCGGTTTTCTTATCGTCACGTTTAAGACTGGCTCCCAATTCATTGAGATCAATGGGTTTGGCGCTGAAAGCTACTTTCATAACACCGTCCATAACGGCGGCGTACTGTGGTTTTTTCAGTTCTTCAATGAGGGCATCCCTGTCCGCACCACGCACAGAAGCAACAGTGCTTCCCATACCGACGAAATATGTGTAGCCTTTGAGTCTACGCAGAAGCTTGGCCAAAGGACCATCATCCTTAGACTGATTAGCAGCAACCGCAGAATCTTTTTGGGTTTTGGCAGAATCAAGTTTTGCCTGACCTGAATCTGCTGTGGCGGCAAGGGCAGACTGTTTGCCTGCCTTAAAGAGCATTTCCAGCATTTTATTGGCTTCGGCTCCTTTGCGGGTATTGCCGTAAACCTCATAAAACTCGAGATTGGCGCTTTTTTCTACCAGATCTTCCAGACGACGGGGATTGTCCACGCCCGGCAACTCAACACTGATGCGACCACCGTCTATTTTCTGAATGGTGGGCTGAGTAACGTTGGCCTGGTTGATACGCTTTTCAACTACATCGTACACTCGATCAATGGCTGTTCCTGTTTCAGCACTCAGCACACGACGCACATCAGCTTCGTTACTGCTTGTTTGAATCCCATTGGGATTATTGCTCTTGGCAAACAGATTGGCTATCTTGCGGTTAGGCGCTATTTTAGCGAATGCAGACATAAAATTATCTACATAGTCACCACCTTTATTTTTCTCATCTGTATTGGCCTGTTCAACGGCTTTTAACAAGTCTGCATCGGCCGGATCATTTGCCATTCCTTTGATGATGGCACCTTTATCTACCTCGAGAATTACGTTCATCCCACCACGCAAATCCAGACCCAGGTTGATTTCGCGCTGCTTACACTCAAAATAGTTGTAGCTGGCTATTCCTAAATCATATATGACCTCACGCGATCCAAGACTATCAATGTAGCCGCGGTAGGCTTTGCCATAATTCAGGCCTTTTTTCTGCTGTTTTTCGGCAAATTGCTGGGCTTTGGTTTCAAAACTTTGTGCTTTCCAGGTGAATGACAACTGAAATAAACAAGCGATGGCCAGAACGACCGAGAAAACAATTACGGAACGATTATTCTTCATGTGATTGAGTCAATGCGGTTTTTACGAAGTCGCGAAAATACGGAAAAAATTACGAACTGCAAGGAAAAAACGCAGTTCAAACAAGCATTTTCACATTTGATCCAAAAGCCTGCCGATTTCATCCGCAGATTGCTTTTGCATACAATCAAAATGGCCTTGGGGACAGGCATTGAATCCAATTTTACTGCAAGGACGGCAAGATAAGCCTATTGCTTCTGCCAAGATTGGCTTTGAATTCATTGTTTCGGGCAAGAATGGTCCCATGCCAAATTCGGGCGTAGTATTGCCCCAGATGGATACAATCGGCTTTCGCAACGCCGCAGCTATGTGCATCAGACCGGTGTCGTGGGTTACCACTTTTTCGGCGCCAGCCAGCACCTGCGCACTTTGATCCAAGGTAAGTTTACCGCACATATTGGTTACACTATCGGGGAACTGGGCTGCCAGCATTTCTCCAACATGCGCATCATTTCCATCTCCCAGTAAAACCCAGTGTCCATTTGAGGTTTTTATTAAATCCTCAATTTTATTTAAAGGCATACGCTTGGTAGCCCATGTTCCGCCTATGGCATAGGCAATGTAACGCTTGCCTGGCAAACCAGTCACCACCGATTCCTTGTAATGATAATCCAGGCCTTTACCATCGTATTTCACACCCCACTTTTTAAGGGTATCCATATATCTGTAAACTACATGTTCACAGGGTTTGCGGGTGAGTTTTTTCACAATCAGCCATTTGCGCAGGTTTTGCTTGCGAAAAACACTGAATGAAATACCGGGTAACAAAGATCGAAGCAGGCGGGTTCGGAGATTCGCGTGTAAATCTACCACCGCATCATACTTTTCGGCTCTTAGGGTTTTGGCCAGATTTGCCACACTTCCTTGCAAGGTTATTACCTTATCTATGTTTGGGTTGGCTTCCAGGATACCGGCGTACGGTGGCTTTGTGGCGTAGTGAATTTCTACATCCGGCAATTGTTCTTTCAAACAACGCACTACAGGTGTTGTGAGTACAATATCACCGATAGAGCTGAAGCGGATAACGAGAATTTTCATAAACCCGATGCGAAGTTAAGTCCTTTTCAGAGACAGCCAGGTTTCAAATTCCTGCAGGGATTTAGCATTGAGTGTCATCTCTTTGGTAAGTCCGCCTTTGCGAGCGGCCAGTGTGCCGTAATGCATATCGTAGTAACCCTCTTTTTCATGGGCATCGGGATTGATGGAAATGAGCACCCCTTTTTCAAGTGCATAGGGAATGTGTGTCCAATCTAAATCTAAACGAAACGGATGGGCATTCAGCTCAATTGCCACACTATTGGCAGCGCAGGCATCAATCAGGTAACGGTGGTTTAAAGGATAACCTTTCCTAACCAACAACAATCTGCCGGTAGGATGGCCCAGAATGCGGGTGTACGGATTTTCAATGGCTTTGATAAGGCGCTGCATGGCGCGGTCTTCGGTCATATTTAATGGGGAATGAATACTGGCCACAATCAAATCAAATTTTGCGAGTAAATCGGGTTCGTAATCCAGGGAACCGTCATTGAGAATATCGCTTTCTATGCCTTTGAATATGCGAAAGGGAGCTAATTCGGCATTCAGTGCATCAATTTCTTCCATCTGCCTCAAAACCTTTTCGTTGCTCAATCCCTGTGCATAGCCGGCGGTGCGGCTGTGATCGCAGATACCCAGGTATTCGTAGCCCAGTTTTTTGGCATGTTCGGCCATTTCGCGCAGGCTGTGAAGCCCGTCGCTGTAGGTGGTATGGTTGTGTAAAATTCCTTTCAGGTCCTTGAATTCAATCAGGGCTTCATTTCCGGCGGATTGCAATTCTCCGATACCCTCTCTCCTTTCGGGCAAAATGTAAGGGAACCCAAAATGCTGATAGATCTCCATTTCTGTTTGCCCTTGAATGGCAAGATTTTCATCCATGCCCAGTGCCTGAAAGTGGGCAGCAGAGCCGGTTCCTAAAAACCATTGTTTTTCAAAATCGGATGCCAAGGCGGTTTCGAAGGCAAACAAATACCCATTGGCGTCCCGGAATTTAAGTTCGGTATCTGCAACGCGTTCCAGTTGATTTGTGGTGGTAAACTCCAACAATTCCGTTTCTTTCAGGGTGGTTAATATGGCTATAGATTCCAGCACAATGGCATTTCGGCGAAAATCACCGGTAAATTCTGTGCGTGACGCTGGAAACCGGGTTCTGAGTTTTTCCAACATTTGTATGGCCGGCGCCTCCGCCCTGGCGTAATGAAACCAACCCCTTGCGTTGAGTGCAAACTGAATGGCCTGCTGAATTTCGTGCTGGGTTTTGAGTCCGAAACCGGGAAATTCCACCAAACGATTTTCCCGGCATGCATCGAGTAAATCTTCTATGGTTTCAATGCCCATGTTGCGCCAAATCACGCCCACTTTTTTGGGGCCAAGGCCTTTCACTTTCAGCATTTCCAGCACACCGGGCGGGGTTTTGGCGATAAGTTGTTCCAGTTCGGGGAACGTGCCGGTTTGCAGCAGGTTTTTGATGGCAGACAACACACTTTTCCCAATACCGGGAAGCGCTGCGAGGGTTTCATCGCTCATGTTCTGCAACGGATCCTTGAACTTTTTGATATTGAAAGCCGCCGCCGAAAGCGCCTTCACCTTAAAAGGATTCTCTTCGTGCAGTTCGGCCAGTTTGGCGTAGGTACCCAGCAAGGTGGATATGTCGTAATTGTCCATGTAGATTTAATATACGAAAAAAGGGGGAAATTTCCAAATTTTTTGGAGAAAATTTAATCGGAGTTAAAATGGAGC
>RGEC01000045.1 GCA_009918425.1 Bacteroidota bacterium | reverse complement strand
AATAAAGCTTTATTTATGATAGATTCCGTTGGTTTCTGCCCCTCTGCCGCTAAGGCACCTCCGCCACCAAATGCAATGCCTGTTTTCTTTGTAGCACAGGAAATGAAAAATAAGGGAATAAACAACCAGCGTATTACCATACAGGTATATAATACAAAAAACATAGCCTATCCCCCCAATCTTTAAGCATATTCAGACCCAGAGATCGATGCGTACGATTGTTTGCAAACATCAACACACGAACAAAAACACTTATTTCAAAATTAAACTATTTTAAATTACCTTATTTTTTTCCATCCAACTCACTTACTTTTGTATTTTATTTTACATTAAACTTATTTCACATAATGAAAAACAAATACATTGACCTCATCAACCAGACTTTTTACTTTCCTCAGGAAGAGTTTAAACTTGATGAAAACAATGACCTAATGTTCCACAACATACCCCTGATGGAGCTGATTAATCAGTATGGAACACCCTTAAAATTCACCTATTTACCCAAAATATCCGAAAACATTCAAAAGGCAAGAACCTGGTTCAATGTAGCCATTGCCAAAGCAGACTATCAGGGAAAATACTATTATTGCTACTGCACCAAAAGCAATCATTTTCAGTATGTAATTGAAGAAGTACTGAAAAACAATGTACACATAGAAACATCCAGCGCATTCGATATAAATATCATAGAAACATTATTTGAACAGGGCCTGATCAAGAAAGACAAGTTCGTGGTGTGCAACGGATTTAAGCGAGATCAATACATTGAAAACATTGCCAACCTGATTAACACCGGATGGACCAATGTTATTCCGGTGATAGACAATTACCGCGAGATAGAGCAACTGGAAGCTCAGGTGAACGCACCCTTTACCTGTGGCATACGCATAGCCTCAGAAGAAGAACCCAAGTTTGAATTTTACACATCGCGCTTGGGAATTGGATACAAAGATATTCTGCCGTTTTACAGAAGCAAAATCAAGAAGAACAAGAATGTAAACCTAAAAATGTTGCATTTCTTCATCAATACCGGCATATATGACACGGCTTACTATTGGAACGAACTGCACAAATGCCTGAAAGTGTACTGCGAGTTAAAGAAAGAGTGCCCTACCCTCGACACCCTGAACATCGGTGGCGGATTCCCCATTAAAAACTCCATGACATTCGATTATGACTATGAGTACATGGCCACAGAAATTGTTTCACAGATTAAGCAGGTTTGCACCGAAAACGGGATACCCGAACCGGACATTTTCACTGAATTTGGCTCATTTACCGTAGGAGAATCCGGCGGAGCCATCTTCCGTGTATTGGATCAAAAACCGCAAAACGACCGCGAAAAATGGAATATGATTGACAGCAGTTTTATGACCACCCTGCCAGATGCCTGGGCTATCAACAAAAAGTTTGTGATGTTGCCCATAAACCGCTGGGAAGAAGAATATGAAAGGGTTCTACTGGGTGGAATAACCTGCGACAGTGATGATTATTACAATTCAGAACAGCATGTAAACGCCATATACCTTCCACAGTACGACAAGGAAGATCCTCTTTATATTGGATTTTTCCATACCGGAGCTTACCAGGAAAGCATTGGCGGTTATGGCGGCATACAGCATTGTCTGACACCTTCACCCAAACACGTTATCATTGATAAGGATGAAAATGGTGATTATTATTTCAAGCTGTTTAGTAAAGAACAGAGCTATAAAAGCATGCTAAAAACACTTGGATATATGTAATCCAACTTAATTGGATTAACCTGTTTTCTGGTTTGGTGTATTGCTTGAAAAAACGCGTAAAATAGCAAATACAATAAGTCCATTAATTACAATTAGCTCAGGACCGATTTTATAACCATTGAATATTACTTCAGAAAACCCGTTCAAACCCAAGGTGAGGTGGAGTTTCTGTTCATAATAGGCAGGATTGCTGAGTAGGTCCAAAACAAATGTCATTATTGGCCCTAACAGACAGGCGGGCCACAGCCATTTTTCTTTTACGCTTCGCCGGGTAAGAATCCCGAAGGCAAACAAGCCCAAAAGCGGCCCGTAGGTAATACCGGCAAATTTGATAATAAACTGAATAATGGATTTATCATTGATATAGCGAAACAGAAAAACCATTAGCAGAAACAATACAGTAAAGGCAAGGTGCACTTGCATGCGTTTCCGTTTGCGTGAAACCTCATCAGATTCTGCCTCTTGAATATTTAAAATATCTATACAAAAACTCGAAGTGAGCGATGTAAGCGCTCCATCCACACTGGGGAATAAAGCAGAAATAAGTGCAATCACAAACACAATTCCCAGACCGCCCGAAAATGCCTCACTGAGTGCCAATGCAGGAAAAAGATCATCGCCGGCGGCAACTGCGCCGCTGCCAAGCAATACGGGATTTTTTGCCTGATACACATGCAAAACTGCGCCCAGCAAAAGAAACAGAACATTAACACCCACCAGAATAGCACTCATCAGCATCATGTTTTTCTGGGAATCTTTCAGGTTTTTAACGGAAATATTTTTCTGCATCATTTCCTGATCCAGACCGGTCATGGTGATGGTAATGAACATACCGCCCAATATCTGTTTGAGAAAAAAGCCGGGCTTGCTCACATCGGTTACCCAAAACTGGGTAAGGTGATTTTCTGATGCCAATTGCCAGGCTCCGCTCATATCTGTATTTAGGGCATTCACAAGGGCATATAAGCACAAAACCAGGCCCAGCAACATACCTGTGGTTTGCAAGGTATCCGTAATGATGATGGTTTTTACGCCACCCTGAAACGTGTAAAGCAGTATCAGCAATAATATCACAACCGCCGACAACCAGAAAGGAATGTGAAATGCCGAAAAAACAAATACATCCAGTATGCTTACCACCAGATACAGACGAGCTGTAGCCCCTACTGTTCTGGAAAGAATAAAGAATGAGGCTCCTATTTTGTGGGCTTTTTCACCCAGTCTTTTGCCAAGAAAACTGTATATACTGGTGAGATTGAGTTTATAATACAGCGGCAGCAGCACAAACGCAACCACCCAGTAGCCAATCCAGTAGCCAAGCACAAGCTGAAAATACGTAAATCCGCTCTTACCCACATCCCCCGGCACACTCACAAAGGTTACGCCGGACAACGAAGTGCCAATCATACCAAATGCCACCAACAACCAATTGCTGTTGCGGTTGCCTATAAAAAAGGATTCGCTGTCGGCATTCCGTGAGGTGTAAAAAGCCACGCCCAGCAGCAATACAAAGTATCCCACAATGGCAATCAGTATACTTCCTGATATCATACTATTTGGCTCCTATTAAGGTCTCCAGTTCTTTTAAGTTTTGGATTTGCCTTGGCATTTCCTCCAAAGGCAAAAACATCAATGAATTGCTCTTCACCCCCAATGCTCGGTATTTTTCGGGACTCAGATAGTACATCCTTCCCGCCTGATCTTTAGCAGCAATATAGGCTAGGTTTGCAGGGGAAATGTTTAACGCAAAAATATCTGCTGCACCGAAGCAGCGATAATTAAAAGGTTTGTAATGTGCTACCCAGGCCTGTTTAACATCAATGGGTATGCCATCTTTATTGGTGAATTTCGCATCTACCCTTCCGGTGTCAGAAACAGACACAGGTTTGGCCCATGCAAAAGTACCGGTACTTCTTATATTAAATGAATATGCCGATTGACCGCGCGGCTTAACCTGACCATACATTAGCATGCGCTTTGCCTGCTGTATGCCGGATTCTTTGAATCTGGAATGATACATAACTAGGGCCAGCTCTTTTTTCTGTCTGATATCGGTATATTGAGACATCTTAGACAAAAATTCAGTCTGTTTTGAGCGAGACTTTGCCGTTTGCTTTTTCACCTTGTCTTTGGGCTGCAATAAGGTAAAACGCCAATAACCGGTTTCGGTGCGCAAATCCATAAACCAAGCACCACCCGACTGGCTAAACCGAATATCGGCATAAATAGCTCCCCGAATAAACAGGGTACTAAACTCTTTGGGGTCCATAGAACTTTCTATTTCCAGCGGATAATTCCGTAATGGCTTTAACTCCGGAAAAAGAGTTTCTGTGCGGTCCAGTACAGTAAACCGGATGATATTTTTCTCTTTTTTCTTATCAACAAACTCCTTGCGAAGCCCCACCAGTCCCCTGCCCCGCCTGAGGCTGTAAGAACCCATTGCCGGCACCCTATCTTTAACCGGTGCTACCCAGTAGCCACCTGAATTTTCAAGGCTTACCTTATTTACACCGGGATCCAGCAGATAAAAATATCCTTCCGTTTCAAAACGATTTTCCTGTGTTGTATTGTCTGAAGGATACATTTCTAACGCAGTTTTCTTGCCTGCATAAAATGCGTAATAATCGATAGGCTTGTTTTTGGTATCATCAAAATCATAATCATAATCATAAAAATGCTGCCATTTTTTGCGCGCAGTATTAAACGCATAAAAACGATGCGCCGTATCCGTCTGGCTCAGAAACATAAGCCTCATGGAATACCCTTCCTTAATCCGAAGTTCTTTGTGGTTGTAAATAGCTCGAACATGAAAGACTATACCCGGTGCCAAATTGTAGTTTCTGCCTGCACTGTCATAATTCAGTGGAAAACCGTCGCACATAAATCGGGAAGGCTTATTCTGAAGGATACATTGCAACTGATAATCCTTATCAATGGATTGTCCATCCTGCGTTTCCACAGCTCCTTTAGGCACCAGCAGTGCGGCCTCTGCATTAAGGTAGAAAACCCTATCCTGCTGATTATCCCCTTCAAACAAATATGTACCTGCATCCAATTGAGGCAAAAAACCTGCGTTGGATGACTTTAGCAACCTGGCAGATTCATTGGGTCGGCATGGAACAAACTCGGAAAATTGCCCAAGCAGGGTTGTATCGCCTGAAACACTTGCCCAGGGAGCAAGCCTGGCGTTTGGGAACAGCGATGTAATATGTTCCATTTCCCAGGGCATCATCACCGCTTCCTGCGCATGGTAAATAAGTCCGATATAACGAAGCTTATTGTTCTGGTCAATTTCTAAACGCTGCCGAAGCAAAGGCAAATCATCCGGGTATTTTTCATTGAGCCAGCTCAGGTTGTCAGTCAGGCTCAATTTTTCCAGTGCAGCGATTGAAGATATATCAGCGGGAAGATCGGCAATAGCATCCACACTGATGCCAAATTCCCTTAGGCCTTTAATCCGCGCTGCTGCCCGTATGGCAGCCGGAAGCTCCTTTTTCACATAAGGTGCTATCAACTTTAAACCACGGACTTTCCAGTTTTGCATAAAATCGTAATTGTCCGGTACTACCTCAAAAATCAGGGTGAGCCTGTTCAGACGACCCAGCCTGTCATTAAACAAAATCTGATCTTCTCTGCCGTTCTTCAGCCAGATGCTTACCTGATTGACCCAGGTAAGATGTTCCACATCCTCATCATTCAGGGTACCGCTGAATTTCAATAGCTGTACTTCATCCAAATCGTCTAACAGGGGTAAAACATCACAAACACGGCTCACATCCACATTTCCGCTGACACGTATACGCTGTAGTCCGTAAAATCTATCCAGATTTGATTTTATAAAATCAAGGTCCTTTTGCTGGGTAACCTCAACCGCTGTGCTCCTCATAATCAGAGCTGCCGCGGGTTTTACAAAAACCTGCCCTGACAGCGATGAAAAAACAACACAGCAAAAGCCAATCCATAGAAACCTGAGCCTCATGGATTGAACCCATACAAATAATGTACCCATTACAGCAAAGATGAATGCTTTATTTCAAAAGCAAATTGGGTTAGTAGCGTTTGTATAGTAAAATTGACAGAAACAGCAAAACTGCCCGATATTTGCAGTAGAATCAGCCATGGAAGAAGGCATTGTAAATCGGGTGGCCAACAGCGGCATCGTTACCCTGAATCTCGAAAATTTCCTGCATCCCGGGAAACGCATGGGTATTGATGTTAAGGATACTCTGTTCATGGGGCTGATCTTAAAAGAAAAAGATTTCCGCGACTGGATAAAAAATCACGACTGGGAGCAATACCGGGATGCTAACGTTTTCATTCACTGTTCGGCCGATGCCATCATCCCCACCTGGGCCTACATGCTCATTGCCGGAAAACTTACCCGAATTGCCAATTTCTTCCTCTTTGGAAATGCTGAAGCTTTGGACACAGCCCTGTTTTTGCAGGCACTGGCTTCCATCAATCCGGATGAATATACAGACAAAAGAGTCGTGATAAAAGGTTGCGGAGATCAGTACGTTACTCCTGCGGCATATGTGGAAATCACGCGCCTGCTGCAACCACACGTAAAAAGCCTGATGTTTGGTGAACCTTGTTCTACGGTTCCGGTGTTTAAAAAAGCGTAAATATTATTTCGTTACCCTGAATTGTGCAAGGGTATACACACGCAGGTATTTAGCCTGTTCAGGTGTGAGTTTTGCTTTGGGCACCATGCGGCTCATATGCTTTACCCAATTTGCTTCGTCATACTGCAAAGGATCTTTGGCTTTGTGGCAGGAAGCGCACTGGATATTAAGAATATCTTTACCCTGTGTCAGCCAGTCTTTGGTTGCGCCCTGTTCAACAGATTCGGCAGCCGCCACCATTTTTTTCTCCTTTTCAGCCGCAATTTCTTCAGGTGTCTGAACCGGCTCAGGTTCAACAGCGTTAGGATTTACAGTTGGCTCAACAAAACGTTGAGCTGTCTGTGTTTTTTTTGCAGCACACTGAAACAGTAAAACGGCGGCTGCCATACAAAATCCGGTAAAAATCCATTTGCCCATTGCACAAAGATAACCCAACCAATTAAAAAAAAACCTATTATTGCCGTAGCATGAAGTCAGACATTGAAATCTCCCGCTCTACCCCTTTGAAACCCATTGGTGACATTGCTCAAAAACTCAACATCGCCCAGGATGACTTAATTCCTTACGGCCGAACCAAAGCCAAAATTCCGCTGAAATACCTTCAATCGGATAAAAAAGGTAAACTGATTATGGTAACTGCCATCACACCCAACAAGGCCGGTGTGTCGCTGGGCCTAAACCATATCGGCAAGAATGCCATGGTGGCACTGCGTGAACCCAGTCTTGGCCCGTGTTTCGGAATGAAAGGCGGTGCGGCCGGCGGCGGATATGCACAGGTGCTGCCCATGGAAGACATCAACCTCCATTTCACGGGTGATTTCCACGCCATTACCAGCGCCAACAATATGATTGCGGCATTGGTAGACAACTATCGCTACTGGAATAAAACCGGCGAAAATGCCCTCACTCAGTTGCTTTGGAAGCGCGTACTAGACGTAAATGACCGTATGCTTCGCCATATGGTGAGCGGCCTGCACGGCAGCACCAACGGCATTCCCACGGAAACAGGTTTTGATATAACGCCAGCATCGGAAATCATGGCTTTGCTTTGCTTGAGTGAAAATCTGGAAGACCTGGAACGCCGAATAGACCGGATTGTGGTAGGTTACGCAGGTAAAAAGCCTGTAACGGTGGGAGATCTGGGATTTGGACCCAGCATTGTGGTGCTGCTTCGCGACGCCATTATGCCCAACCTCGTACAAACCACCGAACACACGCCTGCCATCATTCATGGTGGTCCGTTTGCCAATATTGCCCATGGATGTAACAGCGTGATTGCCACAAAAACAGCATTAAATCTGGCTGATTATGTAGTAACAGAAAGTGGATTTGGTTCGGATCTGGGTGCCGAAAAATTCTTCGATATCAAATGCCGAATGGCAGGATTGCAGCCCGCTGCAACGGTTATAGTTGCTTCATTGCAGGCCATCAAACTGCATGGCGGTGCCGGCGAGAAAAACATGCGCGATGTGAATGCCGAAGCCCTGAAAACCGGACTGCAAAATGTACAGCACCATATTCGCAATGTGCAGGCATTCGGACAAAACGCTGTGGTGAGCATCAATAAATACGGCTGGGATACCGAAAATGAAATAAACTACCTCATTGACTGGTGCAAAGACCAGGGCGTGAAGGTGGCAGTGAACGAATGTTTCGTAAAAGGTGGTGCAGGCGCCGCCTCTCTGGCCGAAACCGTGGCAGATGTAGTGGATAACAATCCATCAGGACCTATCAATTATGCCTACGATCTCAATGACAGTATTGATACCAAAATAGAAAAGGTGGTTAAACGCGTTTACGGCGGTTCAGGCATTAAACTTTCAGGCACTGCACAGACCAAGCTCAAAAAATTTGAAGAGCTGGGCTGGAGCAATCTTCCTGTATGCATAGCCAAAACCCAGTATAGTTTCAGCGACGACATCAGTATGGGGCCGCTCGCCAAAGACTTTACCCTGCGCGTAGAAGATCTGGTTATCAATGCAGGTGCGGGTTTTGTGGTGGCAATTGCGGGCGATATTATGCGTATGCCCGGATTACCCAAAGAGCCTCAGGCATTGCACATCAAGCTGGTAAACGGAGAAATTGACGGATTAAGCTGATATTGCTTAATCCCGCTGATTTTATTATTCCCATTGTTAACTTTGTCGGCATGAAACCCGGAGAAAAACTATTTTCTTTTAATCTTAAAAATGTAGACGGTCAAATGGTAGGCAACTACGATTTTGCTGATAAATACAGCCTGCTGATAGTGGTAACCTGCAACCATTGCAAGTATGCGCAATCATACTGGGGGCGATTGAAGCAGCTGGCAAAAAAATATGAAGAAGACAGTCTGGGAATGCTTGCCATCTGCGGCAATGACGCCCAGGCATATCCCCAGGACAGTTTTGAAAATATGCAACAGCTGCACAGGCAACTGTCACTGCCTTTCCCCTATCTGCACGATGAAACACAGACAGTGATTAAAAAACTGGGAGCCATGAGAACACCCGAAGCATTCCTGTTCAACAACAAGCGTGAACTGGTCTACCGAGGGGCTATTGACGATAACTGGGAAAATGAAGCTGCTATTATGCAGGTGTATCTGGAAGATGCTGTGGAATACAGCCTCGATGGACTGGAAGTAGACTACCCCGAAATCGATGCGGTAGGCTGCACCATCAAATGGAAACCCGGCAATGAACCCGGATAATCAACGTCCTGTAGCCCTGATTACAGGTGCCGGCAGTGGCATTGGTGAAGCCCTCGCTTTGGAAGGTGCAAAACGCGGCTATGATCTGGTGATTATGGGTCGAAATGCTGAAAACCTAAAGAATGTTGCAGCATCCTGTGAGAATCTGGGTGCAAGGGTAGCCGTTGTACCCGGCGATGTAAGCAAACAGGATGATTGCAAAAATTTCGTAGATGCGGCCAAAACCTTACCAGGCAAAGTGAAAGTACTGTTTAACAATGCCGGCATAAGTATGCGTGCAGTTTTTGAAGACACAGATCCCGAAGTGTTACATCAACTCATGAACACCAATTTCTGGGGAACGGTTTACTGCACCAAATACGCTTTGCCCAAACTGTTGGATAACCAGGGTTCAGTGGTGGGGGTTTCTTCTATTGCAGGTTTTAAAGGATTGCCGGGCAGAACCGGCTACAGCGCCAGTAAATTCGCCATGCATGGATTTTTGGAAAGCCTACGCAACGAAAATCTGAATAAAAACTTACATGTACTGATTGCCTGTCCGGGTTACACGGCAAGCAACATTCGTAAAACCGCCCTAAACAAGGAAGGTAAATCACAGGCGGAAACACCGCTGAATGAAAGCAAACTGATGCAACCTGCTGAAGTTGCTACTGCCATATGGAACAGCGTGGAAAAACGCAGGTTATATCTGGTATTAACCTTGCAGGGAAAACTTGCAGTTTTTATTAATAAATGGTGGCCGGCATTGGCCGATAAACTGGCGTATAATGTAATCCGCAAAGAACCGGACAGCCCTTTCTCCTGATAACATTATTGGATTTAATACTATATTTGAAAAAATACGCATATGGAAAATCAAACACTTGATCAACAGCCCCAGGCCAAAAACATGAATGCAAGTATCAATGTTCTGACCATTTTGACATTTATCGGCTGTGTTTTTGCCTTTATTTCGGCAATATTCAGTCTTTATTCATCGGGTAAATCCATGGAACGAATCCCCCTAATGCAAGAGCAGGCTTACCAGCTAAGTGAAACCAGTGAAACAGCTGCCGAAATCATGATGCAAAGCATAGATGCGATAAGAAAACAATACGAAAATCGCTATTTGTTGCTGATTGTTAACCTGCTTGCCACAGGCCTATGTGTATTTGGAGCCCTCGAAATGCGAAAAATGCGTAAAAACGGATTTTACCTTTGGTTAACCGGTGAGCTACTGCCCATACTTATCACGGTTGCCATCATTGGATTTAATCTAATGGGGGGTATTGTTCTTGGTGCTTCCCTACTTTTTGCAGGAGTTTTTATAGTATTGTATGGTTTACAGGTAAAACACATGCATTGATTCAGCATATTAAAAATAGTCACAATTAAAAAGCGGGGTAACCCCGCTTTTTTTATAATTACCTTTGCTATATGAAAATGAGCGAAATACTTACCGTTTCCTTCACACTTTTTGCGGTGATTGATATGCTGGGCTCTATTCCTGTGATTATTGCGCTTCGCTCCAAATCTGTTCAGATTAATCCGGTAAAAGTAACCCTGGCCAGTGCGGTCCTGATGGTAGGGTTTCTGCTTGCGGGTGAATACTTTCTCCAGTTTCTGGGGTTGGACAAAGCATCGTTTGCGCTGGCGGGCTCGGTAGTGATGTTCATTCTGGGGCTGGAAATGGTTCTGGGTATTGACATCTTTCGCAGTGACCCCGATGTTCCCGGTGGCAGTGTGGTACCCGTGGCTTTTCCCATTATAGCCGGTTCCGGAACACTCACCACCATTTTATCGTTAAAAGCCATATACAATGAATGGGTAATAGGCATTGGTATAGCCGCCAACCTGTTATTCATATATATCGCTCTACGCAGTTCACGTTGGCTCGAAAAGAAAATCAGCAAAGCCGGCCTGCTTACCATCCGAAAGTTCTTTGGGGTGATTTTATTGGCCATTGCGGTGAAGATTTTCCGGGGAAATATTTAACACCCATTACCCTCTGTATATCAATTAATTACCCATATACATCCCGATTAATTTCTAATCGAATGTGGATAAGTATTCACTTTTTTTTGCTATATTAAAAAACCAAATGTGGTAATTGCCTGAACAAATAATAAACAACACTATGAACTACTACATCAAAGTCCTCCAGAATTACGCCAACTTTAATGGCCGCGCCAGAAGAAGCGAGTATTGGTATTTTGTATTATTCAACTTCATTATTTCATTAGGCATAAACCTAATCGGTGCTGCAGTTGATTTTGATATGCTAGGCAACATATACAGCCTGGCTGTCCTTATACCTAGTCTTGCAGTTGCAGTTAGAAGAATGCATGACGTTGGAAAAAGCGGATGGTTCATTTTAATACCAATTTATAACCTGATTTTGGCCTGCACCGATAGCCAAGCCGGAGATAATGAATATGGTCCAAATCCTAAAAACGTCTCTGCTTCTGATAAAACTGTTTTAGATTCATAAGAAAATCTAATCATAAAAAAACCCGCCCTGTGCGGGTTTTTTTATGCGCTAACCAAACATTTCTAATATATTTGCCCCGCATGGAAAACAATACCCTCGATAACAATTTTGGCAACGCACAGGGTGCAGTTGCACTTCCCAATTCAACTGCAGTACTCGTACTTGGCATTCTTTCTCTTGTGATGTGCTTTTGCTATGGTATCATCGGCCTGATTTTGGGCATCATCGGCCTAAGCATGGCCGGTAAAGATTTGCAACGCTACAAAATGAATCCCAATGCTTACACCATCTCCAGCTATAACAATCTGAAGGCAGGTCGTGTTTGCTCCATCATTGGTATCATTCTGAGCGGACTTTACTTCATCATTATTATAATTTACCTGATTGCAGTTGGTAGCATGATTTCTATGGGTTCTTTGGGCGGTTTTTGAGTAAAGACAGCTTCCCATCCTATTTTCTTACCTGCCCTTCCAAAAAATGGGCTGGCATTGAGTGCCCGGGCTGTGGTATGCAACGTTCGTTGTATTCTATCTATAAAGGTGATTTGGGTGCATCATGGCATTACAATCCGGGGGGTATCCCCTTTGTCTTATTGCTGCTGTTTACGGCCTTCCATCTAAAAAGACATATTAATCTCGGTCCTAAAATTATCCTATGGGGGTTTATCCTGACGGCCACCCTCATGTGGGGAAATTTTCTCCTAAAACTGCTTTAACCGGTAGTTTCTATACTCCCCGG
>RGEC01000044.1 GCA_009918425.1 Bacteroidota bacterium | reverse complement strand
GGATTTAATACTATATTTGAACATAAATTAACGTGTCATTATTTTCAGGAGTATCCAAAGAAACCAAAGTAGGTGCGCTGGCGGCCGTCGCTATTACCGTAATGATTTTGGGTTACAATTACATGGTGGGTCGCGATAATCCACTGGGTGGAGCCAGAGAATTTGTTGTTCTGTATGATAGTGCTCAGGGACTTGCCGATAACACTGCTGTAATGTATAACGGATTCAGGGTTGGTCAATTGCGTAATATGGAATTGGATCCGCAGTCGGGAAAAGTGGTTGCAGAAATAGAAATTTACAGTGAAGTAAAAATCCCAAAAAATTCGGGAATAAAAATTGAATCGGCTTTGCTGGGCACAACAACGTTGAAACTTATACCCGGAAATGCCAAAAAGCTGGCAGAGGATGGTGACACACTAATGGCAATGTATACCCAAGATGTGATGAGTATGGTGAATGAGAAGATTGCACCAATAGCTTCAGGAGCAGATTCATTGCTGGCGCACATGAATGCAATCATTGCCCGTAAGAGCCTGGGAACGGCTATAGATCAGCTTCCTGTTGTGCTGGCTTCTTTAAACAGAACTATAGAGGAAATACAGGGTACTTTGGCAGCATCAAGGCCCGGACTTACCACTACAATGAACAATGCAGCCCGTTTCTCATCCAATTTGGATCAGTACAACAGAAGTATAGAAGGCAGTTTAAGGAATTTAAACAAAACCACAGCCAAGCTGGATAGCATAGAATTGCAAAAAATAGGAAGGGATTTACAGGAATCGGCTGCCGCCCTCGCAGTAATTACCAAAAATATCGAACAGGGAAAGGGGTCGCTGGGCAAACTGGCTAAAGACCCGGTTTTGTATGATAATCTGGTGAAAACAACCAAAAATCTGGAAACGCTGGCTTATGATATCAATCACTACCCTGAAAAGTTTCTGCCTTTGCCATGGGGTAAATCACAGCGAAAAAAAGCCAAAAAAGCCAGTGAAAACCGCCGCGTAACCGCAGACTCAGCACGTTAATCAAAGATTCTCCTCAGGATCAGGCGTAAATAGATGAATGGCTTTCCTGTTTTTTCTGGCCTCATAAATCCAGACCATCCACATCATATACAAGAGGTTGTAGAAAAAATCTTCTAACGGAATACCCAAATGCATGCCGGGTAATAAAGCAGGTATTCTTATTCCGAGGTTTTCTGCATTTTCATATATAAGAATGGGTAATCCTGTCAACAGTCCGTTCACTACCAGCATTGGTATGATGCTGATTGCCCAGGCTACATATAAATGGGTTACATAAGTGCCACGGGTAACAAGTAGCTGATTGAGCAGCGTGAAAGCCAGTAAACTGAATGTTATGGCCGTGTAAAGTTTGTTGTAATGCATTACAACCATAGTAATGCTGAGTGCCAGCAGAGATAATGAAATGGCCCTGCCAATATTTCTGTTTTCCAGTTTTGGGAAATAATGTCTAAGGCATGCATAAATAAAAAGGCAAGCGTAGGGTATTGCAATAAAAAAGAAAACTTCTTCCCAGGGTAGGTTGCCCAGGTAAAAACCGGATACAAACTGCGGATTAAATTGCCATACGCCAATTGCGGTAAAAATAGCATCCCATATCAGGTAGATGCCCGAGGTGATGAGCATAGCCGAAAGAAAATACTTCCAGTGCTTGAAGAATGCAACCTTTTTGTCGAAAGACAGTGCCAGAGGCCCTGCAATGGTTACAATATCAATCCAGAAATAGGTGCTGTTGCTCATGATATAAAAAAGGCATCCCATGTGGGATGCCTACAAAGTTCGTTAATTAATGTTAAGCATTCATAGCACTCATGCCAAATTCATTGCCGTAAGATGCCAATTGCTCACGCAGTATTCTTCGTGCAACGAAAATTCTGGTTTTTACAGTGCCAATGGGGATATTAAGTTCTTCTGCAATTTCATGGTATTTATATCCCTCAACATTCATGGTGAAAGTTATTTTCAACTCAAGGGGTAAGCTATCAATGGCTTCTTCAAGGTCTTTTCTGATGAATTTTAATTCTGCATCATTGTCTACACGGTGTGAAGGCAGGTCAATAAAATACGTATTATCTGTGCTGTCCAGAAATGTGTTACGCTTTGCATCCCTGCGGTAATTGTTAATGAAGTTATTCTTCATAATGGTGTACAGCCATCCACGAAGATTGGTTCCTTCCGCAAACTTATCTTTATATCGCAGGGCCTTCAACAAAGTTTCCTGCACCAGATCTTTGGTATCGTCCATGTTGTGGGTTAACGATAATGCATAATTTCTCAGCGGTTGCAGTTCATGCACCATGAGTTTGTTGAAGTCAGCGGTTAGTTTTGTCATAGATTTCTAAAGCAAAGTTTAACAAAACAATGCTTTTGTTCAAGTAAATTGTATAACTATCGCATATCAAATTTGTTTTAAGTAGTTGTGGAAAAGTTAAACATTCTAAATGATAAAGCTATGACAAAAGGGTAAACAAAAAGGACGGCAAAAGCCGTCCTTTTTGTTATTGCGTGCAGAAACAAGAACTACACGAGTACGATTACTTTGTTTTTGAGTACCTCCACAAGGCCTCCATTCACCTCAAATTGCTGCTTTTCAGTGGCAGATTTGATGCTGAGGATACCCTTGCTCAGGTTGGCAATCATAGGTGCGTGGTTTTTCAGAATCTGAAAGCTTCCGTTGGTTCCGGGCAGGGTCACAACGTCTGCATCACCACTGAACAGGGTTTTGTCGGGGGTTAAAATTTCAACTATCATTAGGCAGCAGCTTCTTCCAACATTTTCTTGCCTTTGGCCACAGCATCTTCTATGGTGCCTACAAGGTTGAATGCAGCCTCAGGATATTCATCTACTTCGCCTTCCATAATCATATTGAAAGCTTTGATGGTTTCCTTAATATCAACCAGAACTCCGGGGATACCGGTGAATTGCTCTGCTACGTGGAAAGGCTGAGACAGGAAACGCTGAACGCGGCGTGCACGGTGTACCACCAGCTTGTCGTCTTCGCTCAGTTCATCCATACCAAGAATCGCAATAATATCCTGAAGTTCTTTATAGCGCTGCAGCAGTGCTTTTACGCGCTGTGCACATTCGTAATGTTCTTTGCCTACAACATCCGGTGTTAGAATACGGCTGGTTGAATCCAGCGGATCCACAGCGGGGTAAATACCAAGTTCCGCAATTTTACGGCTCAGTACTGTGGTTGCATCAAGGTGGGCAAATGTTGTAGCAGGAGCAGGGTCAGTCAAGTCATCCGCGGGTACATATACCGCTTGCACCGAGGTAATTGAACCGCGGGTAGTAGATGTAATGCGCTCCTGCATCACACCCATTTCGGTAGCCAGGGTGGGCTGATAGCCTACCGCTGATGGCATACGTCCCAGAAGTGCTGATACTTCAGAGCCGGCCTGTGTGAAACGGAAGATATTGTCGATAAAGAAGAGGATGTCGCGTCCTGCACCTTGTCCGTCACCATCGCGGAAATATTCTGCTACGGTAAGTCCACTGAGTGCCACACGGGCACGGGCTCCGGGAGGTTCATTCATCTGCCCGAAAACAAGGGTGGCCTGACTCTGGCTCAGTTCGTTCATGTCAACTTTGTTCAAATCCCATCCGCCTTCTTCCATGCTCTTGTTGAATTCTTTGCCGTATTTGATTACGCCTGACTCAATCATTTCACGGAGCAGGTCATTTCCTTCACGGGTACGTTCACCCACACCGGCAAATACTGACATACCGCTGTACGCTTTGGCGATATTGTTGATGAGTTCCATGATGAGTACGGTTTTACCTACACCGGCACCTCCAAACAAACCAATTTTGCCTCCTTTGGCATAAGGTTCAAGCAGGTCGATAACCTTGATTCCGGTGAACAGCGGTTCAGTAGAAGTGCTCAGGTTTTCAAACGATGGTGCTTTGGCATGTATGGGGCGACCATTGCTATTGTCTGTTGCTGTCATGCCATCAATGGCTTCACCCACCACATTCAATAGCCTTCCGCGAATAGCTTCGCCGGTAGGCATTGTGATGGCGTTTCCGGTATCTACGGCGTCCATACCGCGGCGCAAACCATCGGTGCTATCCATCGCGATAGTTCTAACGATGTTTTCACCAAGGTGCTGCTGTACTTCAAGCACAATCTTTTGCCCGTTTTCGCGGGTAACGTGAAGTGCATTGTAAATGTTGGGGAGTGTGGAGCCTGCCTCGTTGAAACTTACGTCAACTACCGCTCCGATGATTTGAGAAATTTTACCTGTATTAGCCATGAGGTTTTTCGAGCCGCAAAGGTAAGAAATTATTGTGGCCTTTATACATCGTAGGTTGATTTTTTTTTGTGAAAACGGATTAGGTTTTTAAAGCAGTTGTCAGTAGGCGTTTCTACTGTGAATTTCGGCAGAATATGTGTAATTTCGCCCCTTCAATATGGATCGCAATACGTTAATCGGCTTCTCACTTATCTTTTTAATTCTGGTAGGATATTACTGGTGGTCAGCACCCAGCGAACAGGAATTGGCCAATCAAAAAAGAATGGCGGACAGCCTTGCAAAAACCGAAGCAGCTGCGAAAAAAAATACGCAAACTGCCAATGTGAATGATACGTTACAGCCTGCTTCTGATAAAAAAGACAGTTCTTTACTAAAAGATATCTATGGCGGGTTTGCCGGCAGTTTCGGAGGAACTCCTACCGAGATTACCCTGGCAAATGCTTCCGTATCTGTTACCTTCACCACAATGGGTGGAAGGCCTACGCAGGTAAAATTAAATCAGTTTAAGCGCGCGGATTCCACAGATCTTATTCTTTTGGATAAGAAACACACGAACTTTTATTATGAAATTACAACCAAAAAAGATGTGTTAAGAACTGACAGATTCAACTGGAAGGTAGTTTCAAAGACGCCTGAAAGTGTGTCGTTCAGACTCGACAATGGCAATGGTGGTTATATCGAACAAAAATATACTCTTTCTAAGCAGGATTTTCTGCTTGATTATGCGGTAAAGGTATCAGGCCTTGAGAATGAGTTTCAACGCAACAATGATCTTAAATTGGTTTGGACAGCTATGTTGCACAAGCAGGAAAAAGGTATGCAGTTCGAAAACCAGCACAGCAATATTTCCTACCGTATTCCCGGTGAGCATCCCGAGTCGCTGTCTTCCACCAGTCCCGAAAAGATTGAGAAGATTCCCGGCAATCTGCAGTGGGTGGCCTTCAAGCAACAATACTTTAACGCCACTATTATCAATAAGGATGGGTTTGCTCAGGGAGGTAACCTTGAGTGGAAGGAGACCCGAGAGGCAGGATATATTAAGGACATGAAATCGGAACTTTACCTGCCATACAGCAGGGAAAATGAAAAAACCTGGAACATGTCGTTTTTCTTCGGGCCAAACAGCTACAAAACACTGCAGTCTGTAAATCCGGGTTTTGCCGATCACGAACTGCACCGCATGATTCCTTTGGGCTGGGGTATATTCGGCTGGGTAAATCGCTGGTTGGTATTGCCTGTATTTAATTTCCTGGTCGGGAAAATCGGCAGCATGGGTATTTTGATTCTTATTCTCACACTCATCATCAAATTTATATTGTTGCCACTGGTTTATAAGAGCTATATATCAACGGCAAAAATGCGTATACTCAAGCCTGAAATCGACCAGATCAAAGAGAAGTATGGCAACGATATGCAAAAGATTCAGGTAGAAAATCTGGCATTGTACAAAAAAGCAGGTGTAAACCCTATGAGTGGCTGCGTGCCTATGTTACTACAGATGCCTATTCTTTTTGCATTGTTTCAGTTTTTCCCTGTATTGTTTGAGCTGAGACAGAAAACATTTCTTTGGAGTACCGATTTGAGTGCCTACGACAGTATTCTCGAATTTGGTTTTCATATTCCCGGCTATGGAAGCCACATCAGTTTGTTTACCCTGCTGATGACTATTTCAACCCTAATTTATACGCATCTGAACAATCAGATTTCCGGTGTTACAGGCCAAATGAAGTGGATTGGCTACATCATGCCGATTATCTTTTTGGGAGTACTTAACGATTATCCAAGCGGACTTACCTGGTATTATTTCGTAAGCAATATGGTAACTTTCGGACAGCAATTTGCCATTCGCAAACTTGTCGATGATCAGAAACTGCACCAGCAGATTGCTGAGGCCCGTAAAAAGCCGGTAAAGAAGAGCAATTTCTCTCGCCGTCTTGAAGAGGTAATGAAAGCCCAGCAGCAAAAGACCCAGACCAAGCCCCGCAAACCGGGCGGAAAGAAATAATCAGCCGAAGGCGATATTTTTATACATCTTCCCCGGCAGGCTGCTTACCATTTGCTTCATTTCCATTTCCAGCAACAAAAGCGTTAACCTACTCATGGGCAGACCCGTAGACAATAGCAATTCATCGAAGTGTCTGCTTTTGCCTTTCAGGCAATCCATAATCAGTTTTTCTTCCGGTGAAAGATCAAACATCAAGGTTGTCTGAATGTTTGTGTGTTTTACCGAACCCAGATCCCAGTTCATGCCACGTGCAATATCATTGGCATTTTCGCAAAGGCCTGCTTTGAGGTTTTTAATCAGATAATTACAGCCTTCGCTCATCTTATCGTCCGGTTTTCCCGGAACAGCAAAAACATCGCGGTCATAGCTGTGAGCAATTTGTGCCGTAATCATACTGCCGCCCCTAATCATACTTTCTATCACTACCACTGCATCGCTCATGCCGGCCACAATACGGTTTCTGCGCGGAAATAAATCAGGGTGCAAAGGGGTGCCGCTGAACAGCTCGCTGACAATGGCACCACCGGATGCGAGCATTTTATCTGCCACGGATTTATGGCGGAGCGGATAAACCATATCAAGTCCGTGGGCCACCACGGCAACGGTAGGAATTTGCTCATCCACAGCCGTTTTGTGTGCAATAATATCAATGCCGAAGGCCAGCCCGCTTATAATATGACAGGCGTGCTGTTTCAAACCTGAAACAATGTTGCGTGTGGTTTGCGTGCCATCTGCCGTATTTTTTCTTGTGCCTACTATGGCACAGGTGCGCATGGGGTTGAGCTCGGTACTGCCCTTCACAAAAAGCAACAATGGACTATCCAGAATTTGTTTCAATCTAATCGGATAATCAGGCGATGTATAGGGTAAAACCCGAATGCAGGACTGTTCAATGAATTTTATTTCTTTTTCCGCTGCATATGCACCGGTTTCCTGCCGAATGGCAGCGGCTCCCATGGATCCAATACCCGGAATTTTCTCCAGTATTCGTTTTTTTTCTTTGAAAACAGCCTCGGCCGAACCGCAATGGCTTATGAGTGTTTTTCCTGAAATGGGCCCAATACCCGGAATCTGAGATAATGACAATAAATAAAATAATTCCAAAATGATAAAAAAATTAACAAACCTATATTCCCAAATATAGGCGATTTTTATCGGAATTACAAAATATTTGGTAAAAACCGGTTAGGTTTTATTCATCCAGTTTCAATACCGCCATAAAGGCGCTCTGAGGAATTTCCACGTTGCCTACCTGACGCATACGTTTCTTACCTGCTTTCTGTTTTTCAAGCAGTTTGCGTTTGCGGCTGATATCACCACCATAACACTTGGCCGTTACATCTTTTCGGATGGCTGATATGTTTTCTCTGGAAATAATTTTGGCACCGATGGCGGCCTGAATGGCAATTTCAAACTGTTGTCTGGGTATCAGGTCTTTGAGTTTTTTACAGATTTTTTTGCCCAGATCGTAGGCGTTATCCCTATGAATAATGGCGCTCAGGGCATCTACCTGTTTTGCATTGAGCAGAATATCCATTTTTACCAGTTTACTTTCGCGATAGCCTAAAGGCTGATAATCGAAGCTGGCATATCCACGGCTGATGGTTTTCAGTCGATCGTAAAAATCGAACACGATTTCCGCCAGCGGCATTTCAAAGGTCATTTCCACACGTTCTGAAGTCAGGTAAACCTGATTTTTCAAAATACCACGTTTATCCAAACACAGGCTCATAACTGATCCTACATACTCAGATTTTGTAATCACGGAAGCTGTGATATACGGCTCTTCAACGTAATCAATTTTTTCCGGCGGGGGCAGGTCGCTGGGATTGTTCACCGCAATTACTTCTCCCTTGGTGTCGTAGGCAATGTAGCTAACGTTGGGAACGGTGGTTATCACCGTCATACCAAACTCACGTTCCAGCCTTTCCTGAATAATTTCCAGATGCAGCATGCCCAGAAACCCGCATCGGAATCCGAAACCCAGTGCTGCAGAGCTTTCGGGCTCAAATACTATGGATGCGTCGTTTAGCTGCAGTTTTTGCATGCTTTCCCGCAATTCCTCATAGTCTTCAGTATCCACCGGATAAATACCGGCAAATACCATGGGTTTTACATCTTCAAAACCCTTGATAGCCTCTGCTGCAGGTTTGTCGAAATCGGTAATGGTGTCACCCACCTTCACTTCTTTGGCATCTTTGATACCCGAAATAATGTATCCCACATCGCCGGCAGAAATCTGCTTTTTAGGTGCCAAATCAAGTTTAAGCACGCCAATTTCATCAGCATGGTAATCCAGACCGGTGTTCATGAACTTTACATGCTGCCCGCTTTGAATGCTGCCGTCAAGCACCCTGTAATAGGCTATAATTCCCCGGAAAGAATTGAATACCGAATCGAAGATAAGTGCCTTCAATGGTGCTTCGGGATTGCCTTTGGGTGCAGGCACACGCTCTACAATGGCGCGAAGTACATCGTACACTCCTTGGCCTGTTTTGCCACTGGCAGGAATAATTTCTTCGCGTTTACAGCCCAGCAGATCCACGATTTCATCCTTTACCTCTTCGGGCATAGCTCCGGGTAAATCTATTTTATTCAGAACGGGAATAATTTCAAGGCCGTGTTCCAAGGCCATGAACAGGTTGCTTATGGTTTGGGCTTCAATACCCTGGCTCGCATCAACGATTAGTAAGGCGCCTTCGCAGGCAGCAATACTTCTGCTTACTTCATAGCTAAAATCCACATGGCCGGGGGTATCAATGAGATTGAGCACATAATCCTGACCATCCAGGCTATAATTCATCTGAATGGCGTGGCTTTTAATGGTGATTCCACGTTCGCGCTCCAGATCCATATCATCCAGTGTCTGGGCCTGCAACTGTCGTTTATCGAGGGTTCCTGTATATTCCAGCAAACGGTCTGCCAGCGTGCTTTTTCCGTGGTCAATGTGGGCTATAATGCAGAAGTTGCGGATGTTTTTCATAAACGGCGCCGCAAATATACGCCACAGCCAGCCCCAAATAGCAGGGTCTCAGGCATTTTCAATGCGTTGAATAATTTTGGCCACAGCCGGACAAATGTGTAGGTTTTTTTCGGCCAGTTTCAGCAGTGTATGCATTTTGCGCATGTTTGTGTGCGGGTATTCTCTACAAGCTTTCGGCCTGTGTTCATACACACTGCAATAGTTGTCACTGCCCAGAAACGGGCAAGGCGTTTGCCTGAATGCATATATCCCGTCTGTGTCGAGGAATAAGTATTGCTCAATAAATGCACCGGGCTTTATCTTTAAGTGTTTCGACAGCCGCTCAATGTCCTTTTCAAATAGCATGGGGGAAGCAGATTTGCAACAATTGGCGCAGGTCAAACAATCAATTTCATTAAAAACGGTATCGTGCGCTTCCTCAAACTGTCTGTCAAGGTTACCGGGCGGTTTTTTGCGCAATTTTCGCAGTTTATCACCGACTTCACTCAGCTCTTTTGGCGTTAATGAAGAATGCTGCATTTTTTATTTATGTGAAGCGGAAGCAGAGGTGAGGGTTTGGAGAAATGCCAGCAGGTCTGCTTTTTCCTGCGGTGTAAGGTGCAATTTGCCATTTAGCAAGGTATCGCGGTTGATGGCATCCGGAACAACAGAAGAGGGATCGTTATAATAATCAATCACCTGATTAAGGGTTCTGAACATCCCATTGTGCATGTAGGGTGCCGTAAGGCTTATGTTACGCAGACCCGGAACCCTGAATTTCCCTAAGTCTTCACGCTTTTTGGTAACATTGAAACGACCGCTGTCATTAAGGGTTTTCCCGTTAAATAGTCCAATATTTTTAAATTCATCTGCGGTAAAATCCGGAGTGAAATGGCATTCAAAACATTTTCCTTTTTCGGTGAAAATTTCTCTGCCGCGCATGGCAGAAAGACTTATGGCACTTGAATCACCATCCATAAAGCGGTCTAAGGGTGCATTGCCCGTTTCCAAGGTCCGTTCAAATGCAGCAATAGCACGTGCCGCGAGGTAAACATCAGGAAGTTTGCTATAATGCTTTTTAAACCATTTTACATAGAATTTATCTGTCCTCAGTCTTTTGTTTAATTCAATCAGGTTCATGCCCATTTCTACTGGGTGCTGAATGGGTTGTAATACCTGTTCTTCCAGACTTGGTGCGCGGCCATCCCAAAAAAAGTAAGGTCTGCCACTCAAATTGGTTAGTGCCGGTGCATTGCGGTTGGTAAATTTGCCGCTAAAACCCTTAGAAAATGCCGCTGTGTCTGAAAAGGCATGGCCGGGTAAGTGGCAATCTGCACAACTTACGCTGTAGTTTTTTGAGAACCGTTTGTCGAAGAATAATTTTCTTCCCATTTCGGCTTCGCTAATTTCCCTAAAATCAGGTGGTGGCGAAAATGAAAGCCACATCCCAGTGCATAGAAATAATGGCCATATTTTAATCAGCAACCGCATCGTATTTGCGAAGAATTTTTAACAATACTTCCATGTCTTTTGGATAAGGTGCCTCTACACCAAGAATTTCGTTATCCATCTTGCGGAAAGCGATCATGCGGGCGTGCAGGGCAAACCTTTTTATCAGTGGGCTGTCTTCACCCTTATGTTTGCGTTTCAGTTCGGAAAGTAAAAACATTTTACCTCCGTACAGTTCGTCGCCGAGAATGTGTGTGTTCTGCGATTCAAGATGCACGCGTATCTGGTGCATTCTGCCCGTCACAGGCTGACATTCCATTAAAGTAAAATGCCTGAAAATTTCCAGCGTTTTAAAAAAGGTAGCAGAGGGTTTTCCGGAACGGTCAATTCTAACCCTGCCGGGAATTTCTGTTTGTATGGGCAGGTCCACCAAATGATCATCAAACTGAATTTGTCCTTCTACTACGGCATGGTAAATTTTCTCCACCTTGCGGTCTTCAAACTGTATGCTCATGTGCCGGTAGGCCTCAGTGTTGAGTGCAATCACCACAGCGCCGCTGGTTTCACGGTCAAGACGGTGGCAAAGGGTAGCCTCGGGGTGAAATTCACGCGCCATTTCCAGCAGTGATATATGGGTGAATTTGCCGCGTTCGTGCAAGGATGGAACAAAAGGAGGTTTATTTACCACGATGAAATCATCATCACGATACAATATCCAGGAAGCAAATTCTTTGGAATGTTGTTTCATTCGTTGCGCATGCTCAGCCGTATTCGGGTAAGCACATTTATCTTTAACCGATTTGTTTTTGTGTTTGCCAAAGTTAAAAATAATTTCTCCCTGATCATTGTAAACAAATCTGCCGGCAAGGTCTGCCAGGTTGCTCTGGCCACTCATTTTATGCAGAGCATCAATATCTCCGGGTAAATCTTCATAACGCTCAATCTGTGCCTTAAGAATCGCCCAGGTTGCCAAGGTATCGGCTTCTGCACTGTGTGCATTTTCAAGATCCCGGTTGCAGTAAAACTTGTAGGCAGCGGTTAGATTTCTGGGCTCTTTCACATGGAAAATGCGCTGTGCATCAATGAATTTGCGTTTTTCGACCTCAAATTCAATGCCGGCTCGGTAAAATTCTTCGACCAGCATGGGGAAATCAAATTTGTTGCTGTTAAATCCGCCAAAATCACATTCCTGCATAAATATATTGAGTTCAGCTGCCAGCATTTTAAAGCTGGGTTTATCTGCAACATCTTCATCCGATATGCCGTGCACAGCAGTGGCCTGTGGCGGGATTGGCATACCGGGATTGATGCGGTAGGTTCGCAATTCTTCGTGTCCTTCAGGAAAAACCTTAATCATACAGATTTCCACGATTCGGTCTGTAGAAGTATTGACACCGGTGGTTTCAAGATCAAAAATAACAAGAGGGCGTTTTAGTGTAAGTTTCATCAGCGTTGTAAAAATATGAAATTAAAGGTCGTTATCGAGCTTTTTGTATAAATCGGGTCTGAGTTTGCGGGTTCTTTCCATGGACTGTTCCAGTCTCCAGGTTTCAATTTTCTTGTGGTCACCGCTCATCAGTGTTTCGGGCACTTTGTGTTCTTTGAATACTTCAGGCCGCGT
>RGEC01000422.1 GCA_009918425.1 Bacteroidota bacterium | reverse complement strand
TATTTCATAGTTGCAAGCGGGAGCCGGAACCCCAAAAATACCTGGGCAACTACCCTTTGGGAGAAGTAAAAGACTATCTGTACTTCAAACCCGGCAGCTACTGGGTGTATGAGTGTGACAGTACCGGAGAGCTTGACTCGCAGGTGATGCTGAGTTGCGATACGCCTTGGATAAGGAAAAGTTTTATTGACTATCAGTTTATAAAATATAGTAAATATAGCTTTCCATTTAAGACTTCTTTTAACACCTATGAATATTCAAATGATATATTGTATTGCGAGAATTGTAAACGAGGGTTTTCAACTTTAATAGCTTTTAAATCTCCAACAAATACTGCCCTGGATTGCACTTTCTTTTATCCATTTGATAGCACTGTAGCAGGTGGTGGTGGCAGCAGCCCCACTTACTACAAAGGCTACCTGGATAGCCTTCAGGTGTTGGGGAAGTGGTATAAGGAGGTGAGGGTGTTTCAGTATGGAACTTCTGGATTCATTCGCCCAAATTACAAAACCGAAATACTTAGGGATGCTCGAATGACAATGTTTTGGGCAAAGAATGTTGGTGTAGTAAAATACTACATTCAAGGTGGGCTCTGGGATAATAACCTAACCCCATTTTGGTTTAACTGGAACTTAAAAAGATATTCAATAAAAAAATGAAAAATAAAATCATTACCCTATTAGTTGGTCTTGTGTGTATATGCGCAGTTCAGGCCCAATCGGAGTTGGAAAATAAATACTGGACTTATCGGGACCGATACAGGAACTACTTTACGAAAGTGGGTGGAGAAGCCGGCGAAAGCCAGTCTGCTGCCTCAATAAAGGAGTTGGAGGCAAAAAGTTTAAATTACAGAATTGTGAATGGGAAAGAGAGGGCAACCAATCCACCCAATGCCTACACCATGAAGGTGGTCTATGCCGATGCCGTAATAGACCAGGGTTGGTACATGATGGTATTGGCCAGTGAATACTGGCTACTAAAAAGAAAGGGCATGCAAAATACAGAAGC
>RGEC01000421.1 GCA_009918425.1 Bacteroidota bacterium | reverse complement strand
ATCGTGCAGTATGAAACTGCATTTGATGGTGCCATCCTTGCTTTTTTGCTGGGTGTGTATACTGGCGGGCAGCAGGCTGAAATGGCTTTGCAGCTTGTCTCTCAGCGGCAGCGACAAATTCGTCATGGCCGAAAATTCCCGTGCGCCTTTCTTCCACAGCCATTCGTAAATCTGCCTACCCCTGAAAGCGGGTTCCCCAAGCTCTTTGAGGGCCTGTTCGAGTTGGGTAAGGGTAAGCGAACGAATATCCTGTGGGGTGCTCATTTTTTGCGGAAAAACAGCGTCACCGGCACGCCGGTCAGCGGAAATGCTTCGCGCAGTTTGTTTTCAATAAATCTGGAATAGCTGTCGGCCACATACTGCGGCAGGTTACAAAACAGGGCAAAGGCAAGCCTCTTGGAGGGCAGCTGGGTAACGAATTTTATTTTCACAAATTTGCCCTTGCGGCTGGGTGGCGGAAACGCTTCCATGATGGGCAGCAGGTAATCGTTCAGCTTGTGGGTGGGTATTTTCATGGTCAGGCCGTCGTATACCTGCAAGATGGTTTCCAGTGCCTGAAAAATGCGTTGTTTGGTCAGGGCTGAGATATACAAAATCGGTACATCCACAAACGGCGATATTTTGGATTGGATGTCTTCGGTGTACGCCAGGTGGGTGTTGGTGTCTTTTTCCACCAGATCCCATTTGTTCACCAGAATCACCACGCCTTTTCCCAGTCGGTGTGCCATCCAGAACAGGTTCAGGTCCTGCGATTCCAGTCCCTGGGTGGCGTCAATGACCAGCACTACCACATCGCTGTTTTCCAGGGCGCGCAGCGAGCGCATTACGCTGTAAAACTCAATGTTTTCGTGCACCTTGCTCTTTCGGCGAATACCGGCTGTATCCACCAGAATAAACTCTTGATTTCCACAGTGAGGGCAGGAAAAGACGGCCTCGTTTGTACTAAAAATCATTTCATTTCCACATTCATCGCAGTTGCCATATTGATCTTGAAGTTGTGTATTGGCAGCATTTTCTTT
>RGEC01000043.1 GCA_009918425.1 Bacteroidota bacterium | reverse complement strand
TGTTCGAAATACTTCGATGTTTTATGGGATCGGCTGTTTATTTTTGGTTTTATGGATATTTAGAGCCTATTTGATAAGAGCCAAGACTCAAGGAATGTGTCTAGGTAAGACTTCAGGAACGCTAGTACTAGCTCTTTTCTTGCTTTATTGCTTCCTCCCAAGTCATGTGTTGTGGTCGGTAACTGCACTACGAGAATCGGCATCCGAATTTTATCTTCTTACAACTGGAATTCTTGTTTTTAAATTTCTTCAACCAAGTACTTTTGTGAAGAAAGCTATGCTCGCCTTCTCCATGATGCTTACCATAATTCTCCAGTTTCAAAGTCGAATACAGAGTGCATGGATCGTATGTTTTTGCGTATGTCTTGTCGGGCTAGTATTCTCAAAAGATTGGCCTAGGAAACTGGTGTTGGCGTTCGTAGCACTTCTTTCATTCTACCTCGGTACCTACTTTACAAGTGTACCTAAATTTGTTGTTACTGAAAAAATAATTATAGGGAAAGGCAATTCAACCCTGGAAGCAGAACTAGTAAACGAAACCATTAAAAAAGTACACTATTCTGCAGGATTTGTGGTTCAGAATCCTGAAGATTGTTTTTACTACGCCGGTGATACAGCCTTGCATTCCGATATGCAGCTCATATCCAGAAGATACAAGCTTAAATGCGCTTTTTTGCCCATTGGCAGCAACTTTACCATGGATACACAGGATGCCATTGAAGCGGCGCGTATGCTGGGCACGCATACCGTAATTGGTATGCACTACGACACGTTTGGCTACATAGCCATCAATCATGAAGAAACTCACCGCGCTTTTCAATCTGCCGGCATTAACCTTCACCTTATGAAAATCGGAGAAACCTTAACCTTGTAATTGCTATGAAAACTGATAAAAAACCCCTTGGCGGAAAGATCATCTCTATTGCCAACCAGAAAGGCGGCGTGGGAAAAACCACCACAGCCATCAACCTGGCGGCCAGCCTTGCCGTGCTGGAGTACAGAACCTTACTGATTGATGCCGACCCACAGGCCAATTCCAGCTCAGGTATTGGATTTGAACCCAAAAACATTAAACTGGGTTTGTATGAATGCCTGGTTCAGGATATTAACCCAAAAGATGTAATTCTGACCACCGATATTCCTTACCTACACCTCATGGCCAGTAATATAGATCTGGTAGGTGCTGAAATTGAACTGCTGGAAATGCCCAATCGCGAGCGATTGCTGGAAGGTGTTCTGCGCCCGCTGAGAAACGAATACGATTTCATCATCATAGATTGTTCACCTTCACTGGGGCTGATTACCACCAATGCACTTGTGGCTTCCGACAGCATTATTATTCCCGTACAGTGCGAATATTTCGCCTTGGAAGGACTGGGAAAACTGCTTAATACCATAAAAATTGTACAGGGCCACCTCAACCGCAACCTCGAAATTGAAGGCATTCTGCTTACCATGTATGATGGACGTTTGCGCCTGTGCAACCAGGTAGTAGACGATGTGAAAACCCATTTTCAGGACATCGTATTTGAAACCATTATTCAGCGCACCACCAAACTTAGCGAAGCTCCCAGCTTTGGCGTGCCGGTGCTTTTCCACGCTGCAGACAGCCGCGGCAGCATGAACTACCTGAACCTGGCCAATGAAATCCTTGAGAAAAACGGATATATCAAACCTGTACAACAAGACATAAACCCCGAATTTACTACATCATGAGCAACCCAATCAAGAAGAAAGGCGGACTCGGAAGGGGTTTAAGCGCCTTGCTGGAAAACGCAGAAACCGATATCACATCGAGAGAAACCAGACCCATAGGTGCTGTTTCTCAGATTCTTTTGAGCCAGCTGGAAGCCAATCCTTTCCAGCCACGTACAGAATTTGACCCCACGGAACTGGAAGAACTTGCTGCTTCTATCAAGGTTCACGGTGTTATTCAGCCTATTACCGTCAGGAAAATGGGCTATGACAAATACCAGCTCATCAGCGGTGAAAGAAGGACCCGTGCATCTATGCTGGCCGGCCTTGAGCGAATTCCGGCTTACATCCGTATCGCCAACGATCAGGACATGCTGGAAATGGCGCTGATTGAAAATATTCAGCGCAGCGACCTGAATGCCATTGATGTAGCCATGAGCTACAAGCGTTTGCTGGATGAATGCAGCTTAAAACAGGAAGAACTGGGCGACCGTGTGGGCAAAGACCGCACCACGGTAAACAATTACCTGCGCCTGCTGAAACTGCCCGATGAAATCCAGGCAGGAATCAAATCAGGCAAAATCAGCATGGGACATGCCCGCGCCATGATCAACATGGAAGACATTGCCGAACAACTTGAGCTGTACAATGCCATAGTGCATGAAAACTTGAGCGTACGCACCGTGGAAGCCCTGGTAAAAGACAAGAAAAACGGCACACGTACTGCGGTTTTCGGAACCGGCGGTACAGACTGGGATCCTGAAGTTGACAGAATTACAGAACAATTCCACAAACTGCTAAAAACCGCAGTGCACCTGAAAAACAATCCCAGTGGCAAAGGCAAAATCATCATTTCCTATAAAAACCGCAGTGATCTGGAACGCATTTTGTCTGTGATGGGAGGATCCTGATATATGATGTGCCGAAGATTGTTTGTTTATGCTGCCCTGCTATTGCTGTGTAGTCGTGTAAACGGACAATCTGATTCTGCCACAAAAACTGAAAAAACACCCCTCAGACTGTTTTATTTGGGCGCACCCCATTCTCCCACCAAAGCCGGTATTTACAGTGCTGTCATTCCGGGTGCAGGGCAACTGTATAACCGCAAATTCTGGAAATTCCCCGTGGTGTATGCAGGCCTTGGCGCTGCAACCTATCTAATGCTGGATCAGCGGTCAAAGACCCAAAAGCTAAACCTGCAGTTTGAGAAGGCCTACACCATCAATAAAGATACGATCTTAGACGCAAACCTGATTTCAGAACGCGACAATCACCGTCGTATGCGTGATTTTGGTATTCTGGCCATGACGGCGGTTTATGCATTACAAATTATAGATGCTACCGTGGATGCCCATTTCTTCCGATTCAATATCGATCAGAATCTCAGTGCCCGTGTTCATCCAAGTCCCTCAAGGATTTTAACCGTAACCTATCAGTTCAAATGAGCCGATTAAACCAATTAATGGCTTTTCTGAAAGAAAGTCCCGATGATGCCTTTCTGAATTATGCCCTAGCCACGGAATATGTGGGTTTGGGTGATGACGACAAAGCAGAAGTTGTTTTCAGGGAATTGCTGGAAAAACACCCTGATTACATTGCCACATATTACCATTTGGGCAAATTGCTGGAGCGCAAAACCGACAAAGAGAGCGCCATATCAATATACGAAAAAGGGATCGAAAAAGCAAAAAAAATCGGAGAAAGACACAGCCTCAGCGAACTGCAAAGTGCTTTACTGGAGCTACAGTTCGATTAATTTTATTTGCCAAACAGGAGCATTCCGCCACCGGTGAGCAACATGTTCACAATTGCCAGCGGAATCATGGTTTTCCAGCCCAGGTGCATCAACTGATCGTACCTGAAACGGGGCAATGTCCAGCGAATCCACATGAAGGCAAATATGAAGAAACTAATCTTCAGGAAAATAGCCACGATCTGCAGGGTTGCCAGCAAATTCTGACTATCAATCAGATGCATACCCGGAAAATTGTATCCGCCAAAATACACACACGTCATTACCGCACTGCTGATAAACATGTTGATGTATTCCGCAAAAAGATAGAAACCCAGTTTCATGGATGAATATTCTGTATGATAACCGCCAATCAGTTCGGTTTCACATTCAGGCAAATCAAAAGGCGCACGGTTGCACTCTGCAAGCGCACAGGTAAAAAAGATGATGAAACCCAGCGGCTGATAAATAATGTTCCACTGCATACCGCCCCAGCCGCTTTGCTGTTCAACAATTTCACGAAGGCTCAGGCTGCCGCTCATCATTATTACGGCAATCAGCGCAAGCCCCATTCCCAATTCGTAGCTAATCATCTGACTGCTTGCACGAATAGCACCATAGAGTGAATATTTATTGTTGGAAGCCCAGCCGCCGATCATGATACCGTAAACCCCCACACTCACAATACCCATGATGTAGAGAATTCCGATATCTACATCGGCTACCTGCAACTGAATGGTACGGCCAAACAATTCGAGGTGACTGCCCCATGGAATAACCGCACTGGTAATACATGCTGTAATCATGGCAAGGCCGGGACCCAATATAAACAGCCACTTTTCGGCGTTTCTGGGAATCAGTTCTTCTTTAAAAAACATTTTACCTGCATCGGCAATGGGCTGAAGAATACCGAATATACCTGCCCTGTTAGGACCCAGTCGATCCTGTAAAAACGCGGCAACTTTTCGCTCACCATAGGTAAGATAAGTGGCTATTCCCAGGGTTATGGCCGTGAGAATGAGAATCAATATGCTTTTTTCCAGCAATAATGCAAAATCCATATCAAGCTTTGTTCAACAGGGGTGTATGTTCAGGAATAGGGTCTTCGTATTTATTGGCGCTAATAACCGAGTGACGGTCAATATGGCGTGGGCCTTCGATCACCCAGTCGGTTTTTTCTTTTTTGTCGAAACGACATTCATTACAGATAAACTCTTTCACCTCGCCAAACTGATCTTTGCGGGCCGTTATACGGGCAATTTCATCGCCAATCATCCAGGCTACTGCCTTGCCGCTGCATTTCTGGCAATCGCGGTGTGCATCCATGGGTTTGGTATACCAAACACGGCTGCGGAAACGGAAAGTTTTATCGGTAAGTGCACCCACCGGGCAAACATCAATTACGTTGCCGATAAAGTCATTATCCAACGCGTTTTGAATGTAGGTGCTGATTTCGGCCGCATCACCGCGCTTCATCACACCGTGTTCCCGCTGATTGGTAAGCTGGTCGGCAGTGTATACACAGCGATAGCAAAGAATGCAGCGGGTCATGTGCAACTTGATATATTCGCCGATATCAATTTTATCGAAGGTGCGACGCTTGAATTCGTAGCGGGTTTTTTCCAATCCGTGTTCGAAAGCGAGATCCTGCAAATGGCACTCTCCCGCCTGGTCGCAAATTGGGCAATCCAACGGATGGTTGATCAGCAGAAACTCCACCACACCATGCCTTGCGTCATTTACACGCTCGCTGGTTTTGTTTTTCACTTCCATACCATCCATTACCGAAGTGCTACAGCTGGCTACCAGCTTGGGCATGGGGCGTGGATCCTTTTCACTGCCTTTGCTTACCTCTACGAGACAAGTGCGGCATTTTCCGCCACTGCCTTTTAAACTGCTGTAATAACACATGGCAGGCGGTACCACATCGCCGCCAATCATGCGGGCAGCATTGAGGATAGTAGTACCCGGGTCTACCGCAATGGTTTTTCCATCTATGGTTACATTGATCTTTTCGGTCTGTTCAGCCATTGTTTGTTCGTTTATGCGGTTGCAGGTTCAAAGGTTTTTTCAGCAACCAATCCATAATTTCTCTCCATACATGCCTTGGGTTCGTTCACATGCCACTCAAATTCTTCACGGAAGTGACGTATGGCAGCAGCTACGGGCCACGCAGCCGCATCGCCCAGCGGACAAATGGTATTGCCCTCAATTTTACGCTGTATATCCCAAAGCAGGTCTATGTCTTCCATTTTACCGTGGCCATATTCCAGGCGGTGCAGCACTTTCTCCATCCAGCCGGTTCCTTCTCGGCAGGGACTGCATTGTCCGCAGCTCTCATGGTGGTAAAAACGGGTAAAATTCCAGGTATTGCGCACAATACACTGGTCTTCGTCATATACTATAAAACCTCCGGAACCCAGCATACTGCCGGTTGCAAAGCCTCCGTCAGCAAGGCTTTCATAGGTCATCAGCCTGTCTTGCCCTGCAGCGGTTTTACAAACCAGGTAATGCGGCAGAATGGGAACGGAAGAACCTCCGGGCACACAGGCCTTCAGTTTCTTACCATTTTTTATTCCACCGCAATAGGTATCGCTGTAAATAAATTCCTCAACGGTAATATTCATTTCTATTTCATACACACCGGGCCTGTTGATGTTACCACCGGCCGAAATTAACTTGGTACCTGTGCTGCGACCAATACCGATTTTGGCATATTCGTCTCCACCCTCATTCACGATAGGCACAACGGCAGCAATGGTTTCCACGTTATTTACCACGGTTGGACGCTGCCACAATCCTTTCACTGCAGGAAACGGCGGTTTCATGCGTGGATTGCCACGTTTGCCTTCCAAACTTTCAATCAATGCTGTTTCTTCGCCGCAGATGTAGGCACCGGCACCGGGAGATACCGAAAGATCAAGATCAAAACCGGAGCCCAGTATGTTTTTACCCAGCCAGCCGTTTGCGTAGGCTTCAGCAATAGCCTTTTCAAGTATTCGCAACACATACATGTATTCGCCACGAATGTATATGTAGGAATGATTGGCCCCTAATGCGAACGAAGACACAATCATACCTTCTATCAATAGATGGGGAATTTTCTCCATCAGGTAACGGTCCTTAAAGGTACCGGGTTCGCTTTCATCTGCGTTGCAAAGCAAATGACGGGGAACGCCGTCGGGTTTAGCAATGAAACTCCACTTCATCCCGGTTGGAAACCCTGCTCCACCCCTACCACGCAACCCCGATTTCTTTACTTCTTCCACCACATCTTCAGGAGACATGGATTTAAGCGCTTTCTCAACGCTGCGGTATCCGCCGTTTTTACGGTAAACATCGTAGGTGTTTATCCCTTCGATGTGTGCATTTTCCAAAAGCAATTTTCTAGCCATGTTGTGTTTCCTTGGTTATTACTCCATACCCATGTAATTGGCCCTGGGGTTTGCCTTATATTTTTCTATCAGTTCGTCCACTTTGGCCTCTGTAAGGTGTTCGTGAAACTTTTCGCCTGCCTGCAACATCGGGGCATAGCCGCATGCACCCAAGCACTCCACTGTTTTCAAGGTAAATATCCCATCGGCGGTAGTTTCGCCGTCTTTAATTCCAAGCTTATCTTCAATGTATTTTACAATACGCTCGGCACCTTCTATCATGCATGGGCCTGTGCGGCAAACCTCCAGTTTCACTTTCCCCACGGGCTTGGTGTCGTACATGCTGTAGAAAGTGGCAACCTCATACACCTCCACCGGATTTAGGTGAAGTAAACGGGCAACATAATCCATCACAGGAACGGACAACCAGCCAAATTCGGCCTGTGCCAGATGTAGCACCCGTAGCAGGGCACTTTTTTGCATACCTTCAGGAAACTGAGCAACAATGCGGCCCACTTCCTTCAGGGATTCTTCCTTAAATGCTATTTGATTTTCTGCTGTTTCCACAATTTTTTGTTTATGCGTCAAGTTCTCCGGCAATCACATTCATGCTGCTCATGGTCAGAATGGCATCACTCAGCATAGCACCTTTCACCATTTCAGGATATGCCTGATAATATATAAAACATGGTCGGCGGAAATGAAGGCGGTATGGAGTTCTTCCGCCATCGCTGATGAGGTAATATCCCAATTCTCCATTGGCCCCTTCCACAGCGTGATATACCTCACCAACAGGAATCGGGGTTTCACCCATCACTATCTTAAAATGATAAATCAGGGCTTCCATACTTCGGTATACTTCTTCTTTGGGCGGCAGATAAAATGCGGGGACATCGGCATGATGTGATCCTTCAGGCATTCCATCCAGCGCCTGCTGAATAATACCCAAACTCTGCCTGATTTCTTCCTGTCTTACAATGAAACGGTCGTAGGTATCACCATCCTGACCTACAGGTATAATAAAATCAAAGTCACCATAGCTGCTGTAGGGATTCATAACACGAACGTCATAGTCTACACCGGCAGCCCTCAGATTAGGTCCGGTAAAACCATAGCTCATGGCTTTTTCAGCCGAAATGGGGCCGGCTTTGATTACCCGGTCCATAAATATTCTGTTGCGTGTAAGCAAGTTGTCAAATTCCTGAAATTTGGCCGGAAATTCCTTTAAGAACTTTTTAAGTTTGGACATGAAAACCGGTGAGAATTCACGCTCAAAACCTCCTATGCGGCCAATATTCGTAGTAAGGCGTGCGCCGCACACCTCTTCATACATTTCATAAATTTTTTCGCGTTCCTGAAAAACATATGTAAAACCGGTGAGCGCCCCTGTATCCACGCCAATAACAGAGTTACAAACCAGGTGATCGGCAATTCGGGCCAGTTCCATGATGATTACACGCATGTAGTCAACCTTTTTGGGAACCTCAATTCCGGCCAGTTTTTCTACGGTCATGTGCCAGCCCATATTGTTAATGGGTGAAGAACAATAGTTCAGACGGTCGGTAATGGGTGTTATCTGATTATAGGGCCTTCTTTCTGCCAACTTTTCAAAAGCACGGTGAATGTAACCGATGGTGGGTTCGCTGCTGATAATGCGTTCACCATCAACTTTCATCACATTTTGGAAAACGCCATGTGTTGCAGGGTGCGTAGGCCCCAGATTCAGGGTTGCTATTTCACCGTCTATGGTTTCGGTGCTGACAAATTTATCAGGATTGTGTGTGTTTAACTGGCTCATCTTCCAAAGAAACTATCTTCTTTATCATCGCGGGTTTCATCCTCCAGGGCATACTGCTTTAACAAAGGATGGTAATCCATTTCGTCCATATTCAGGATTCTTCTCAGATCGGGATGACCCGAAAATTGAACCCCATAAAAATCAAAGGTTTCGCGTTCCATCCAGTTTGCACCGCTATACAAACCGGTCATGGTGGAGATTTCAGGCTTTTCTGAGGGAAGAAAGCATTTGACACGCATGCGGTAATTCTTTGTCCAGCTGTGCAAATGATACACCACTGCCAGTTCGCGGCCTTTTTGCTCAGGATAATGAACGGCACATACGTCTGTAAGAAAACCCATGCTGATGTCTTTATGGCCCTTAAGCCAGCCTATTATTTCGGTATTTCTGTCGGCAGGAATTTCAACACTGAGCATACCGTGCTGTGTATCGGATTGCATTACGGCTTCGCCGAAAGCTTCTTTCAGCGCCTGTAGGACATTCTCGTTATTCACTTCTGTCATACTCACTGTGTTTCAATGTTATAACTTTCCAGCATTTTTTTGTATTCGTCGCTGTTGCGGCGGCGCAAACTCTCATTGCGTGCCAGATCCTGAATTTTCATTACCCCTTCTATGATTTGTTCGGGGCGGGGCGGACATCCGGGAACATATACATCTACAGGGATAATTCTGTCTATTCCCTGCAAAACGCTGTATGTATCAAATATGCGGACCCATTTTCTTGGCGATGGTCCCCATAACCATAAGCAAATCTGCCTGACGTGGTGAGAAGCTCAACCGTTCTGAACCGAAACGGGCTAGATCATAGTTGGATCCCATGGTGGCCATAAATTCGATTCCGCAGCATGATGTTGCAAAAGGCAATGGCCATAGAGAATTGGCGCGTGCCATGCCGATTACTTTATCCAGTGAAGTGGCAAAGAAACCCTGACCTTCAATTCCTTCGGGTGCATCAACCATTTTTACCATAACCTTATAATTTTTTTAAAATTAAACTTTATTTCTCCCACTCAAAAGCGCCCTTTTTCCATACATAAATGAACCCTGCCAAAAACAAGGCCACAAAAGAAACAACAGCTACAAACCCTTCAACGCCCATTTCCTTAAAGTTTACCGCGTATGGGTAGAAAAAGATTACTTCCACATCAAAAAGCACAAATAGAATAGCTGTAAGAAAGTATTTTACCGATACCGGAAACCGGGCATTCCCTTGCATCTCAATACCGCATTCAAATGTTTCGTCTTTTTGGGTTGTTTTTCTTTTTGGCCCCAACATGTGAGACAAACCCAATGCCAGTGCCACAAAGCCAATGGCTACTCCGGTCTGTATCACGATGGGCAGATAACTTGATGGGCTGCTCATACTCATTTAGCGATTACAAAAGTAATGCTTTCGGGGCGGCTTTTGTTTGCCAAATCATCTACTTTTTTCACGGATTACTCACATTCACATAAAATCGGCCAAGGGCAAATTTTCAATATACAAAAAAAACCGTTAATTTGCAATTAAATCTATCCGAAAATGAGAAAAAATTACATTATTGTTTCAGCCATGACTATCGCTGGCGCTTTGATTATGATGAGCAGTTCAGGCGGACGCAACGACGACCGAACCGGTGCACCGTCATCCAATGGAAATTGCAGCAGTTGCCACACAGGAGGTATTCAGGGAACCAGTGTTAACATTGGTGTAACCGAAAAAGGGGCATTTACACCTTTAACTTCCTATCAAGCAGGTAAAACCTATACCGTGACCATAGCGGTACTGGGGGCTTCTTCTTCTAAGGGTTTTCAAAGCACCGTGCTGGATGCTTCCAACATCAAAACAGGCACCACTGCCAATCCTACTTCCGGCTCTCGCATCATCAGTGCCAACAGCAGGGATATTGTGGTTCAGTCAAGCCCAAGTCTTACAGGGGCATGGTCTTTTGAGTGGACTGCTCCTGCCTCCCCAACCGGAAGTGTAACCATATATGCTGCCGGTGTAGCCGCAAACGGAACCGGTTCAGACAACGGAGATCAGGGTGCTGTAGCTACCAAATCACTTACACTGGATGCCGGTGCAAAAACCGCAACAAACAATTTGGTGTCAATGCAGGTATATCCCAATCCATGTTCAGACGTTCTTCAACTGAGCAAAGCGGCAGACCAGATTACAATCACCGGAATCACAGGCGCTGCATTCCCTGCAGATATTTCAGGCACAAACATAAACACCCTCAATTTACCTCAGGGTTTTTATTACCTGAAATGGACAAAAGGCAATGAAACCGGAACAATTAAATTCCAAAAAAATTAAATTAAAATGAACCCATTTAAAGACAGCCCTTATGGCTGTCTTTTTTATTTTATGCCCCGCTCATTCATAGCGCGGTGAAATGCCGCCGCATTGCGGTTGTGGTCTGCAAGATTGGTGGCAAAGTCATGGTATCCGCTAAAATCTGCCCTGGCGCAGAAATACAAATAATCGTGCTGCTTATAATTCAAAACAGCTTCTATACTTTGCAGGTTTGGAATGCAAATGGGTCCGGGAGGTAAACCCGAATGAATATAAGTATTGTAAGGACTTGGAATAGTCAGATCAGCAGACCATACCCTGCCCGTTTTACCTCGTGCAAAAACCACTGTAGGATCCGCCTGCAGCAACATACCTTTTCTTAAACGGTTAATATAAACACCCGCTATTTTTTCATATTCATCACTCTTATTGCTTTCTTTTGTTACAATGCTGGCAATAGTCATTACTTCCATACAGGTTAGTCTTTGTATGATAGATCGCTGAATTCTTTTTGGGTTCCAAAATTTATCATACTCTTTTGCCATGCGTTTGAGCAATTCGGGTGTCTCGGTTGCCGCATAAAGATTATAGGTATTGGGTATAAAAAGTGCCGGCCATGTTGTATCATTAAAATCAGCATAAGCTTGCATTGCTGTTCTAGACTTTAGAATGAATATAAAACTATCAGCATCAACCTCCAGTTTAGAGGCAAACAGTCGCGAAAGACTCACAGCATCCATACTCCCCTGAATGGTTACGTTAACGGTCTGATTGCGGTTTTCCTTCAGTTTCTGAACAATTGCATAAAGTCCATCACCTTGCACTATACTGATATCACAGGGCTTTGGCGAAGAATATCCCATTGTTCGGGCCAATACCCTAAACAAACCCGGATATTGTAAGCCTGCTCTTCTCTGAAGCGTATCGGACAATTGCTGCAGCGTCCAGTTTTTTCGGATTCTGATATTCTCTACGTTGTTGGTTTTCACAGCAGCGCCGAATAGCAGATAGAGTATTAAAAGCACTCCTGTAATAAGAACACTGATTGTTATCAGCATTGACTTTTTTCTGCCTGTCTGTTTCACTGCGGCAAAAATCACTAAAAATGATTGAATTCAATGCGTATCGGAATTTTGATTGCTTTGAAATTACCTTTGCCATGTGAAAATCGCATTAATCGGCTACGGTAAAATGGGCAAAGCCATTGAAAAAATAGCCCATGAGATGGGTCATGAAATTGTGGGAAAATTCGGGCGCTCTGCTCCCCCATCGATATCGGCTTTGAAGCCTGCAGATGTTGCCATAGAGTTTACCCAGCCTGAATTGGCTCCAAAACACATTGCCCTATGCAAAGCCGCCGGAATTCCTGTAGTGGTTGGAACTACCGGATGGTATGCGCATTTTGAGGATATAAAACAGCAATTTCATTCAGAAGGAGCTCTATTTACAGCCACCAATTTTAGTATTGGTGTA
>RGEC01000420.1 GCA_009918425.1 Bacteroidota bacterium | reverse complement strand
AGAGGTGCTTTACAGGAAACGTTTTGTCATTGCCCGCTAGAAATCGTAGTTGATCTCGTAAAGAAAAAGTCCATGTGCGGGAACTGAAGTAGCGGCTGCGCCTCTGTCTTTTGCTTCCAAAATAGAGGTTATCTCCTGCGGAGAGCATTTTCCATAACCCACCTCCAGCAAAGTTCCGACGGTGGATCGTACCATATTTCTTAAGAAACGATCGGCCGTAATTTCAAAATACCAAACTTTTTCAGTTTCCTGCTTCCATTCGGCTTTGGTTACGGTACAAATGTTTGTTTTTACATCTGTATGCAGTTTCGAAAGAGAAGTAAAATCCTGGGTACCCAGAAAAAAACGCGCGGCTTCATTCATGAGGCTAAAATCTGGTCGTGTAGGTAAATAAAGATGACTATCCGTCTTGAATGGATCCTTTTCCAGGGAAATAAAGTATCGATAGGTGCGCGATCGTGCATCAAACCGTGCATGTTGTTCACAAGGAAAAATGCGAAATACGGCTACGGAATCAGGAAGCATCCTGTTTAGCTTGAACCGCAAGTGTTCCAGATCCCCAAGGACAGGATGTTCGGCAAGATCTGCATGAAAAAAATAATGAGAAGCATGCACTCCTGCGTCTGTGCGTCCGCAACCTACAATTTCTACAGTTGTATTGCCATAGATTCGGGATAAGGATTGCTCGATAACTTCTTGCACCGAGATGTCATTTGGTTGCCGTTGCCAACCAAAGAAATTCTTTCCGTTGTAAGCAATTTCAAAAAAATACCGCTTCACGGAATAGTGGAATTGATGCTTATTTTGCAGTTGGAATTACGTAATCCGTCATATCTACCTGGTAGATATCCATGCTCGCTTTCTGTCCAACAATCTCAAAACTAGACATTACTGCTTTTTTCATTGCAGGGTAGTACTGGAAATGTGTATCGTTATTTACAGAGTTGAACATAATTCCAAGGTTAACAGGTGTGCCCCATGAATCACCTTTGTTTTCAGCAACGTAAATATCAAATCCG
>RGEC01000419.1 GCA_009918425.1 Bacteroidota bacterium | reverse complement strand
CGGTTACGACAAGCACTACGATACCCTGACACTCACCGTAAAAGACAGTGCTGCGGGTACCGCCTTTATTACGGGATACGACAGCCTTACCATTCCTGCACGCATTACCGGAAATTATCTGTCTTTCATAAAAGGTCCGCCTCCTGCCCAATTCTCATACAGCCTGGCTTTCGAAGATACTGCGGTGTTGTTTACGATGGTATCAAATACGTTGTGGAGCGTGTCAACTACGCCCGAATCCATACAAAACGGCACCCTTCGGCGGCAAAAAGATCCTGAGGTTTCCGCCGGAAAACTCATACAGCTTGGGTATTTTCCATCACAATACACCGCTCCGCACCGGGTGGCAGTGTGGCTTCCCGACGGTTACAAGCCCGGAGCATCGCTTCCTGTGATTTACATGCACGACGGGCAAATGCTGTTTGATGCAAAAACTACATGGAACAAACAGGAATGGGGCATGGATGAAATAATATCTTCACGTTCCCAAAAAGCCATAGTGGTGAGCATCTGGAACGATGGTAAAAACCGCAGCGGTGACTATTTCCCGCAAAAGGTCTGGGACAATTACATTTCGCAGGCTGATAAAGACAGCATCATCAACAAAATAGGGGGTGGAGTTCCGTTGTTTGGCAGTGAGGGGACCTCAAACGCAGATGCCTACCTGAAGTTTCTGGTCACTGAGCTGAAACCTTATATTGATAATCATTTCAGTCCGGCCACAGACAAAGCAAACACCATCATCGCAGGAGCCAGCATGGGCGGGCTTATTTCGTGGTATGCCCTGTGCGAGTACCCTGAAGTTTTTGGCCGAGCCATTTGCCTTTCTACCCACTGGCCGGGCACTTCCCATTTGCGGTATCCGGCCGCTCCGGCTGCATTTCAGCGGTATTTATCGCAGAAACTGCCCTCACCCGCCCACCACAAAATATTTTTTGCGCACGGCACCGGCTACCTGGATTCGCTGTATGGGCCGCACCAAAAGAAAGTGGATGCCATCATGAAAAAGAAGGGCTATGT
>RGEC01000418.1 GCA_009918425.1 Bacteroidota bacterium | reverse complement strand
TTATCAAAAATGGGCGTTGTTCCGGATGCTCCCTGCCATGGGGTTACAAAGCGGTATGAAAGCGAATCACCGTCAGGATCAATCGTCCGGTTTCGGATGGTAGTGGTATCGTTTACACACATAAACGGGATGGGCATATCCTGAAATACAGGCGAACTGTTTTTCAGCGAAGAAGCAGGAATAAACCCATAATATGTCTGGCCCTGATAAGGTGTGCCCGAGTTGTCATCGCGAAGGTTGTTTTGCGTGTTACGGCAGCAGCGCTCCCATTTCAGGTGATAGCCTGTACTGTTATTGGGCAAGGTAATGGTAGATTCATATAAACCTTGATCCAAACAGGCACTTTTCACCTCCGGACAAGTAGTATTGCCCACCGGATCTACCTTCTGTGACTTTATTAGATCAACCGTTCTGGATAAATAAAAAGATTTGTTGGAGTTATAAATGCAGAGCGTAATCTGCTTGTCAAAAGGGACCTCATTATCGGTATTGTCATTGATACAGTCTCTGTAAACATAAAGCGTTACACGGTACTGAGAACTACTGCCGTTGGTGCCAATAAATCGATAGGTAAGATAACCACCCACCAGGTGCGTAGCCGAGAGCTGACAAACCGACAGGATTGTCAATACTAAAAACCAGAGCCACTTATAAGAAAACCTCACCTTTTGCCTGCTTATACAAATATAGACAAGAATTGTGCCTCTTTTGTTGTGTTGAAGTCATAGAAAATGACAATACCCTTATTTTTGCGACATGTTTTACAAATCGGACTGTTTGCATTTTCTGGGACACATTCCCTGTAAACCCCATAAAACCTCAGGATTCCACTGTTCCGATTGTCCGGCATATACCCAAATAGAGAAACGCATTCTCATCATAAAGCTGGGTGCAATTGGCGATGTAATCCGCACCACTCCCCTGATCACTCGCTACAAAAATCTCTATCCCAATGCCAAATTTACCTGGATAACGCTCTCTCCCGACATTTTGCCTGCCGGCGAAATTCATGAAATTTTG
>RGEC01000417.1 GCA_009918425.1 Bacteroidota bacterium | reverse complement strand
CAGGTGAGAACAAGAGCTGACAGCCATGCATCCCGGAACCAAGACGCCATGACCGAGACCGCAAGTCCCGGGGTCATCCGGGCCGCGTTCTGATCGGTGAGCGTATGCTCGTTGCAGCATCCCGGGTTACCCTCTAGGAACAGGGCGGACTGCCCAACATCGATCCATTCCTACTCAAGTGCCCGACCAGCAACTATCCTTGCTGAAGTACCTCCAGTGCGGGAAACCCAAGGGTCGGCAGCAGTCTCACAACAAAAAACGCTACGCACACAGCAAAAGAAAGCCTCGCTGTAATCCTCAACGATTGGACACAAGTATCTATTTGAACAACATCTTGCCGAACTCCCATCACTTTTTCTACTTTTTTTGATTTCCTAATACTATTATCTTGCATCACTGTATATGTTACCAATCAATATTCGCTCACTTTTCTTTTTTTCCTGTTTTTTACTGTTATTTTTTTTACTCTTTTTTTCTATCTACCAACTATACCCACTACTTATTTCACATAACGCTATACAAGATCATGTATTTTTCTTCATAACATTTCTTACCGTATTCATATCCACTCCCTACACTACTAATCTCTTCCATCGTCAGTATTCGTCACTTTTTTTTCGGATGCTCCTGTTGTCCTTTTTTGTTTTCCACTATACCCTAATGCGTTATAATCCCCTCTTACATAATTATCCTTATTATATCCGCATCCTATTTCAGCCAACAACTACACAAGAACAATCTTATAATTCCACAAATGACTGGTTATTTATGGGTACACACTCGACTCAGCTAACCTCAACTTTAGCACCATCCGCTGCAATCGAAGTATCCCCATTCCATCCCGCATACTTCGTTGCTTCTGAAGTCCCACATACAGATTTCCTACACTCTGTTTATAACTATTGGCCGCAACCCTTCTCATTAACAAATGTTCCCAACAGACTTGTTCTTCACATAAGATATCGATATGCTCTGAATAACAACTATCTACAGCTATTTAGTTTCGATACTTTCAGAGTG
>RGEC01000416.1 GCA_009918425.1 Bacteroidota bacterium | reverse complement strand
TAATTTTTTTAAGTAGTTTATAAAAACACGGTTTCCGCTACGCGCGGGGCGATTGCGACGGCGCGTGTTGTTATTTCACACAATAATATAGTGGGTTTCACACAAGAAACCGCTGTTTTTTACACAATAATTTATTGTAGTATTTTATAAAAAATAACTCAGAGAAGTAAGAGGGGGAAATATTTTTATTTTTTTCAGTAAATAATATAATTTTATAAAAAGAGTGTGGTTTTGCGCGGTGGATAGAATTTTCAGTAAATTTATTTCACACGTTTTTTTACATAACTAGTTCTTGCTAAATTGAATTTCTTGGAGGCGTTCGGGAGATATGTAACGGTCATCCCGCAAAAGCCCAGTTTGCGACTGGGAAAATCTATCTTTTTCCCATTTGAAATTACGTATCGCGGAACATCGGTCGCCCATTTTTCGAAGCGATTAAACTGAGCGTGAATTCGTGTCCTGTCTTTTACAAGAGGATAGATATATCGCGACAAAAAAAACTCGTCGAGAGTCCAGCGTTCCATATCTGGTGCTTGGTAAAACTCCCAGAATTTGAGGATGTGTTCTGGGGTGGCCAAAAGTTTGTTTCGGACGCCCCAAAGACCCGCTAATATTCGCGACTTGTTCGCCGGATGGTCCCGTATTATATGAACATCTTTGTCGCTGTTGTTCAACCAATCTTCCACTAAATAATAATCCCGTTTCATTAATCGGGAGTCCGCATCACGAAATATCACGACGTCGTTTGTGATGTCGAATCCCGCCAGAAATCGCAACATTGTGTTCTTGTAATGGTTCGGGACATTCACGTATTCGCATTCTACATTCTTCATGCGTTTCAGTGTTTTGATGACTTCTTTGTTCGCGGTTTTCGTGTAATACACATACATTATCCAATCTGGAAATATCGATTCCAATAATAGCGCATTTTCATAAAGGCCGTAATTATATATATGACTATCGCCCCATACACAAAAACTTATTACTTTTCTCATATAATATATATAGATATAAATCATA
>RGEC01000415.1 GCA_009918425.1 Bacteroidota bacterium | reverse complement strand
ATAATTCTATTAAAACCAATAACATCGCTCATGATGCCTCATTTTCTGGTCAATGCAGGTAAGGATGAGGGAATATTAATAAAGACGGAAGCCAATGTGACCGCGATATTCCTTATACTTGCACTTATTAGTCATGGCGCGCAAAACCAAATACTTTTTTAATCCGAAAAGTCTGAGTTTTGAGCGGGTTAGGGATAACCGCCGCTACATGATGTGGCGTGGCATTGGTTTCAGCAGCCTGATTCTTGTTGTTTCGTTGCTTCTTGCATTGGTTTTCAGCCGGATATTTGCCGGTCCCCGCGAACGTTTTCTGATGGATGAAAATTCGGCATTGCGGCGGGAGCTGAAGGGTATGGACCGTTCGGTAGCAGAACTGGAAAGGAATCTGGGTGTTTTGAAAGAGCGTGATCTTGAGATTTACCGGGCTATGTACGAGGCAGATCCTCCGAAACCGGTGGATTACAGAGGTCCTGATTATGCCGAATTGAAAAACCTGCCGGAAGGAGAATTGTTGCAGCGCATCAGGCAGAAAATAGACAGGTTGGGCAAGGATGCATATGCACAATCCGTTTCTTATGAAACCCTCAAAAAACTGATACGCGGCAAGGAGGCTTTTGTCAACGCCATACCTGCAATACAGCCTGTTTCGAATGAAGATTTGACGAGAATGGCAAGCGGTTATGGTTACCGACTGGATCCGTTTTACCGCACTTCTTCTTTTCATTCAGGGATGGACTTTACCGCAGACATTGGCACAGAGGTTTTCGCCACCGGTGACGGTGTTGTTCAAAAAACAAGCAATGATGGATGGGGTTACGGAAATCACGTGATTTTAGATCACGGATTTGGTTATACAACCGTTTATGGCCACCTGAGCAAAATTGTGGTCAGCCCCGGCCAAATCTTAAAAAGGGGACAACTGATTGGTCACGTCGGCAACACAGGCCGCAGCACCGGTCCGCATTTGCATTACGAGGTAAGGCGTGGTGGCAATCCACTCAACCCCGCGTTCTTTTACCA
>RGEC01000414.1 GCA_009918425.1 Bacteroidota bacterium | reverse complement strand
AGCACCTGAAGTAAATGGTGGTGATGATGCAGATATGATGCTTTAATACACTATTCAAAGTAATATTTAAAATAGCTCGCACATAGCGGGCTATTTTTATAGTACCCCTACCACAACAGTATCTCTAAAACATTAGGATATGGTTGCTATTTTAGTAACTATTTCCCTAAACTTTTCACATTTCAATTAGATTTGCACCTTTATTGTAAGATTTATGTTATCAGGAAACGAAATACGTCAACAATTTCTCGACTTTTTTACCGAAAAAGGACATCGTATAGTGCCATCGGCACCTATAGTAGTAAAAAATGATCCTACCCTATTGTTTACCAATGCCGGTATGAATCAATTTAAAGACTATTTCTTGGGCAATCGCCCTCCTGAGGCTAGCCGTATAGCAGATACCCAAAAATGCCTGAGAGTAAGCGGAAAACACAATGACCTTGAGGAAGTGGGCGTGGATACCTACCACCATACCATGTTTGAAATGTTGGGCAACTGGAGCTTTGGCGACTACTTTAAAGAAGATGCCATAAAATGGTGCTGGGAGCTACTTACAGAGGTATATCAAATACCGAAGGATAAGCTTTATGTCACTGTGTTTCAAGGTGATGCAAAAGAAAATCTAGAGATGGATACAGAGGCTTATAACTTCTGGAAACAATACATTGCCGAAGACAGAATACTGATGGGCAATAAGAAGGATAACTTCTGGGAAATGGGCGATACAGGCCCTTGTGGCCCTTGCAGTGAGGTGCATGTGGATTGCCGCCCTGAACATGAAAGAGCTGCTATAGATGGCAAAACATTGGTCAATGCCGACCATCCGCAGGTGATAGAAATATGGAACAATGTATTCATGCAATTCAATCGCCTAAAAGATGGTACACTAGAGCCTTTGCCAGCTAAGCATGTGGATACTGGTATGGGCCTTGAACGCCTCGTAAGGGTATTGCAGGGCAAGCAAAGCAACTATGATACCGACCTATTTACGGGTACCATTGGCATCATAGCACAAAT
>RGEC01000413.1 GCA_009918425.1 Bacteroidota bacterium | reverse complement strand
GTCAACGTCGCTCCACTGTCCTTCACCACAGAACCGGCCCCGTTGATCGTTCCAACGTTGTCGCCGCCGCTCACAGTCAGCACCGTCGAGCCTCCCAGAGTCAGCAAGCCTCCATTAAGAGTGCCCACAGTCGCTGTCGACCCGTTCAAGCTCAGCGTTCCACCGTTCACTGTCGTAAACGCTCCAACGCCTCCTACCGTGAGGGATCCAGCGCTCAAAAGTCCCACAGTCGCTGCGTTGGTCACGTTTCCATTACCTCCGCTCACTGTAACCGCGGTTAACGTACCAGCGTTCACCACTCCTCCGCTGATGTCAGAGGTCAACAACCTCGCCACGCTCCGTTCACCACAATCCCACTCGTGTTGTTAAGCGACCCGGCTCCCGCCACAAGTGATCCGCCGCTCACAGTCAGAGACCCGCTGAACGTGTTCACTCCAGACAGCGTCAACGTCGCTCCACTGTCCTTCACCACAGAACCGGCCCCGTTGATCGTTCCAACGTTGTCCCCGCCACTCACCGTCAACACTGTCGTCGCACCAAGGCTGAGCGAACCCCCATTGAGCGTCGTCACACTCGCAGTTGCTCCGTCAAGGCTCAACGTCCCTCCGTTCACTGTCGTAAACGCTCCAACTCCTCCAACGCTCAACTGTCCAGCGTTCAGCAAGTCCACAGTCGCTCCGTCCACGATCGTTGTCACTCCTCCTCCCACATAGTTCGCAATCAACTCGTTCGCTCCCACAATCCCTCCGTTGATGTTCGTGCTCAGCACTCCTGCCACATTCACGCTCCCTGCCGTGATGCTGCCTCCGATCATCGCGTTGCTCCCAAACCTCGTACTTCCCAACCCACTCAACCCGGCCAACGTGATCGTTCCAGATGCGTTACTAAAGAACACACTGTCAGCCGCCGTGTTCGCGTTGCTCACAGCTCCAAGACTCAACCCGCTTCCACCGATCCTCGCCAACCCGCTGCCGTCCACCGTCAGCGTCGCCGCACTGTTGTAATCCGCCACACTCAACGTCGCTCCGTTCACCACAATCCC
>RGEC01000412.1 GCA_009918425.1 Bacteroidota bacterium | reverse complement strand
GTCAGGGAGGTCCGGGTTACACATTAAATGCCGAAATCTCTGATACCCTTTACCATTTCCGTGGTGCGCTGGCCGCAGCCAGACAGGGCGATGAGGTTAACCCAGAAAGAAAAAGTTCAGGCAGCCAGTTTTATATCGTAAGCGGAAAAACGGTCAATACAGCGGAAATGAAGGATGTTTTGCGCCAAAAAGCTTTTATGAAATTCATGCAGGATCCTGAAAACATTTCCTATCAGATGCGTTATCAGGTAGCCACTCAAAGACAGGATGGCGCTGCATTACAAGACCTACAGAGCGAACTGGATAAAAAAGTTGGACCGATGGTTGATTCCCTATATCAGAAAATGCCGGTGCGCGTCAAACAAATGTATGCAACCTGGGGCGGATCCCCCTTTCTGGATGGCGACTACACCGTGTTTGGCTTTGTAACCAAAGGATATAATGTGCTGAATGCCCTTCAAAACGCCGAAACTGGCAACGGCGACAGACCGGCCAAAGATATTCGCATTAAATCCATGCGGATTTTACCCTGAAAACTTGCATAATTCAAAAATTTAACGTACTTTTGCAACACTTTCCTAAACCTCGTGGAGCAGGAAGCCCTTGCTTTCAATCTGTTTTTGGTGGGCCACAGTGGCAGTCCGGCCGGTTTCTACCGTTTTTATATAGATGGTCAGGAGCCCGTTACCATGAATCGACTTTCCGCCTTCACCCGCCATGTCTCTCAAAAAATTGATGAGGGAGATTTTGGCGACCGCAAGTTTACCTTCGAAATCTCTACCCCCGGTGCAGACAAGCCCTTGTCTGACATCAGACAACTATCCAAACATTGTGGTAGAACCCTGGAAATTGAAACCACAGAAGGCGTTAAGATGGACGCTAAACTGATTGCCGTAGAAAGCAATCAACTCCATTTGGAGGAGCAAATTCCCCTTAAGGGCAAAAAAACTGAGACCAGGCCTTTAACACTGGACTGGGATAACATAAAAAGTGCAACAATAAAAATAACTTTCAACTGATATGAGCAAAGCCAAAACCAAAGAGCT
>RGEC01000411.1 GCA_009918425.1 Bacteroidota bacterium | reverse complement strand
ATGCTGCGGGATATTACAGTTACCTCTGGGCCGAAGTCCTTTCTGCTGATGCGTTTAGTGCCTTCTCTGAAGCGGGAATTTTCGATCCGACAACAAGTCAAAGATTTTTAGATACCTTCCTTGCACAAGGGGGCAGTCGACACCCCAGTGCGATATTTAGAGATTTTCGTGGGAGAGATCCCGATCCGGCGGCATTCTTTCGTCAGTTGCAATCAGAAGGTATAGCCTAGGGCGCGTCCCTGAAGCGCATTTAATCACAGCCAGAATAGTATCACTACGAGAGTAATCGCTGCCGAAAACATTAAAACGGATTGATCGTATCGTGTGGCAATTCTACGATAAGACTTCAATTTGGCTATCGCTCGTTCAACAACATTGCGTTTCTTATATATTGCTTTGTTATAACGTATCTTCTTCAAACGATTCGAACGACCAGGAATCACCGGAATCATTTTTTGCGCACGAATTTTTTCCCGCAATTTGTCACAATCATACCCGCGGTCGGCCAGCAAAAAAGCATCCTGACTTCCCAGAATTAACGACTCTCCCATCAACACATCATGCACCTCGCCACCCGTCACAAAAAATGCCAGTGGCCTACCATATGCATCTGTTTTAAGGTGTATTTTACTCGTAAAACCGCCTTTGGACCGTCCTAAAGCCTGATTCTTTTGTCCCCATCGATAACCTGCAGCACTTTGATGTGCCCTTACGTAAGTGGCATCAATAGATTGCGTACGTCTGCCACCAGTGTTTTTTTTTGACACCGTCTCAAAATTTCTTCCCAGTATCCCAGTAATTGCCATCGACGAAATCGATTATATATTGTTTTCCATGAACCAAACCCTTTGGGTAAACTCCTCCATGGCGCCCCATTCTTTTGTATCCACAGCACAGCCTCAATGAAATTTCTATCGTTTTTACTGTGCCGCCCCTTCGGCTCTGGCAAGACCTTCTTTAACACCGCCCACTGCTTTTCGGTCAGAATACTTTCCATGTCTACGCTCTTTTCCCTCAAAAACCCCGATATTCTAACACTATATTCCAAT
>RGEC01000042.1 GCA_009918425.1 Bacteroidota bacterium | reverse complement strand
ACGCAGGTTATTGCCATAATCGAATGTAATACTGCCGCGCTGTTGCAACTCCAGCATCAGTTTCACGTGGTGAACCATGGTACCGTAACTGAGTTCTGTATATTTTTCAGGATCGATGCGTCGCAGTTTATCGGCGGCTTCCACATCCATCCCTTCCGGATAGTAGCCAATCAGCGGATCATGCGCGCTGGTTTGATCGGTGAGGGTTTCGGGTGTGATATTTCTGGCTATAAGTCTTTCCAGCAGGTCTACAGCATTGCAAAGTACGCCGATACTCACTGCAGCACCCTTTTCTTTGGCCGCCAGTGCCATGTCTATGGCTTCATCCACATCGCGGCTCATTACATCCAGATAGCGTGTTTCCAGGCGCTTTCTGATGCGCCATTCCTCCACCTCGGCCACCAGGGCAACTCCTTCATTCATGGTAATGGCCAGGGGCTGCGCACCGCCCATCCCGCCCAATCCGGCTGTTACATTCAGGGTTCCTTTCAGCGTACCGCCAAAATGCTGTCTCGCACATTCGGCATAGGTTTCATAGGTTCCCTGCACAATTCCCTGTGAACCAATGTAAATCCAGCTTCCGGCGGTCATCTGTCCATACATAATCAGGCCTTTGGCCTCCAGTTCACGGAAATGATCCCAATTGGCCCAATTAGGCACCAATTGGCTATTGCTAATCAGCACCCTTGGTGCATCCTTGTGGGTAGGAAGAATAGCCACAGGCTTACCGCTCTGCACAATCAGGGTTTCGGTTTCTTCCAGTGTGCGCAGGGCTTTCAGGATATCATCAAACGCCTTCCAGTTTCGTGCAGCTTTGCCCAGACCTCCGCAGTTGAGTTTGGTGCCAGTTGGGGCGGTTACGATACGGGGACCGGTTGCGGGTTGAGTCATGCCGCAAAATTACGCATAAGTTGGCGGTTTGCAGGGCAAGATTGTTTTATTTACCGGGTGAAATCCATGCACAATCAGCCGGAAAATTTTATGGTAAGACATAACAAGTCTTGCCTTATTTTATGACTGCTACAAAATCTCAATAGATTTGTGACTACACCTTAAAAATTGGTTCTTCTGCCCTTTTCTTCACGGCGGTTGTATAAGCTTCCATACTTCAGCGAATCAGTAATCCTTTCAAAGTATATGAGACCAGAGTCTCTGGCAAACCACTCTTTGGTGATTTTGCGAACACTAATAGAATCATTGATTGTCAGGTTTACTTCGTGGTTGGCCTGAATATACTTGCCAGTGAAGAAGGGCCATGGGCAGCGTTGTTTTTGCGAATAAAACCCCCGGGTTTCTGCAGCTGTTGAACCATTTGCCAATATATAACGATTTCCAGTTTCTGTCATTAATGTTAAATCAAAAACGCGTAAAGGCATCTTTTTTTGATATTCAATGCGTTCAATTACATTCTCGCCAAACCCTATTCTAATGCTGTCCATAAAACTAAAGTCTCGATAACGCTTATACACATAGTAAGCACCAACTGTTATAATAGAAGGATTTCTCTTCCATACTTCTCTATCACTTCTAAAACTTCCTTGAACCAAAAATACCAAACTATCAGATTTAAAATCAAAGTAGTGTGCATTCTTAACCGGATATTTGCGATAATAGGCACGATCATCTTTACACGAACCCAGTAAGACAATTAAAATAAAAACCCATCTCATACTCATATATCCAAAGATAAGCCCAAAGAAAACGTATATCGAAATAAGGCACTGTAAATATAGATGGTCTCATGCTGCCCTCCGGCAAACATTTCAGCACCTATATAAATCCATGAGGTTCGGCGAGGCTGCCAGACAGCACCTGCAGAAAAAAGTAAATGAACATTTCTTTTCATGGATAAACTAAAGTCTAATCCTGTACCCAAATTGTCCCAATATACCCTACCATATCGTCCATAATTACTGGTTATTGTAGCAAGGTTATCATTCGTATTGTCGGTAAACTCTATAGCAATACTACTGTCAACACAACGCAACCTGTAGGTTGCCAGTATTTCGGAAAACAAGGATACCCGCAATTCACTTTTTTGTCCTGTCTTTATCCTTCGGCCTATGCCCATAGGCATCGAAAAATACCTGAGATCGAACACCTGATGCGCCTGACCCTCTTTGATTAAGGGGTTATCAAACTTCAGGTAATCCACCTTTATTTTATTTACATTGTGCTGCAAACCAAGGGCTAAAAATGCCTTGTTTTGTTTTTCCCCGATATGCAGACCTAGGCGCTGGTGATACCCCTTGGCGTCACTAACCAAAACCGTTGTGCGATCAAACAAATAGGGATTCTCATTCAGGGCAAAATAGGTTAGTGATGGACCAATACCTAGTGAAAATCTGGCATCCCACTTTCGCTGCCCATACACACTTGTATGACATCCCAATAAAATTGCCAAAACTAAAAACAAACGAAGGATCATCTTCTTATTTTATTTGAACAACGGTTTTTCATGCACTGCAATTATAATCATTGTAAAACTTTCAGCGATTAATTAGTTTAGACTGCGTTTTATATCATGAATTTAATATGGTTTACTTATCAATCACTTTCAAAGTAAAAGTCACATTACCGCGGGTAAATTCCAACTCTCGAACACCATTATTAGGAGTTATATTCACCCAATCAGCAGGCAATATCTCAGCAGCCACATCGTCAAGTTGAAAAGGGGACGGATTTTTAGATAAGTCGCGATAATAATTATTTTTTGCAGGACCTGTTAGCGATGGCATATTGGTTGATTGCCAGTTTTGCGAATTGGATATACCCACTCCCTTAAACGCAGGCGCAAAGAAGTCATGCTTGCGGCCAAATGGAAAATCTCTCTCGTAAATATTGATATAAATCTTGGCTTGGGTAATATTAAAATGATTGGAAAGCAGAATTCCACCATGTGGATCATCAACCAAGTTAACGACTTTCCATGTATTACTACCTCTTGAAACGGTCCGCTTGCGATACACTACTCTTTTCACTTCGCGTTTTCTCCATAGTTGATCAATTCTTCCATCATTTATGGCTTCCCATTTACCATTGGCATGTAGAACAACAGAATTCAAACATAACCTATAATTACTTGCCAAAGACGAAACGAAGTGTTTATCAATGACGGTCAGTGTCCTGCCTTTTGATGTCCGTTCATCATCATTAATCCTAATTTGTTCCAAAATCAAGCGCTTGTTATACATAGTATTGCAGTCTATACAACCGGCAGATTCTCCGCAAATTGAATCACAATATCCATCATTGCAATCCCAACCACCCTCGCAATTAGAAGCAGTTCTTGGAAATCCTGAGGTACTAGAAACTTCATCATAATCAACAACAACAATATACGCTGTTGAATTATCTATATGATCGTCTACAATATCATCGTCTAAAGTCACACTATTTAAAGATCCTGTGGAGGCGTTCCAAACAAAACCTGAATATGAATTCTGGCCTAAAACATCTTTAGGGACAAAAATAATAGGTCCATGGACTGAAGGATTATATGCCTGCTGGATTGCAAATTCCGGAATTCTTAACAATGTATAATATTCTTTGCCATTGATAGTAAAGGCTGAATAAAAGTCGGGCTGCCGGGGTGTACTGAGTGCCGGAGATATTGTGTAGTTTTTACTACAGTATATCATAGCTTGATATAAATCGTTTGAGGCAGCAAAGCCAAGCGTAAATACCATACCAACTGCCGGGCTTGTCGCTATTGCATTGTCAACAGTTAGCATAGAAACTTCTTCTTGACCCGATGGTATTGAAGAAGTAATCACTCCCATTAATGCAGTAGAGCCAACATTGTTAACAGCATTATTTTCCATTATTGCAGCCAGATTTAAGGCAACGTGTGATAACTGATCATACAATTGCGTCCCACCCGAAATTGCGGGAACTGAAGGTGGTGGGGTGGGTTGTTCAATTCCTAGCTCAGAATTCTGTATTACCTTTTTCTTTTCACATTGCACCATGAGAATCAACGTGAAAAGAAATAGGGCTGAACGCAAAGCGAAATAACTCCTTACTAAATCTGTTCTTAACGAAATGCCAATACGATTAATATTTGGCTTTTTTGATGAATGTGATGACCAATGTTTCATGCATGCAACATACACCGTTTAAATGATTAATTCAACTTTTTATAGATTTTATTTTAAGATTTAATTAAATTTCATGGTTAAACTGATTCGCTTTCGCTGAACATCAACATCCATTACCCGCACCTTTACATGCTGCCCCAGCGAGACTACTTCTGTGGGATGTTTCACAAAACGGTTGCTGAGCTGACTCACATGCACCAGCCCGTCCTGCTTGACCCCGATATCCACAAAAGCGCCAAAATCCGTGATATTCGTGATGATTCCGTTGAGTTCCAGCCCGGATTCCAGGTCGGATATACTCCGGACCTGATCACTGAAACCCACTGCCTGAAATTCACCACGGGGATCCAGACCCGGCTTTTGCAACTCTTTGATAATATCATTCAACGTGGGCAGCCCAATGCCTTGCAATTCGTTTACATACATTTCCGGTTTCAGTGTTTTCACTTTGTCAGGATCTGAGAGCAATGCTGACAGTGAATGTCCGGAATCGGCTGCCATTTTGCGCACCAGATCATAACGTTCGGGATGGACCGCACTATTATCCAACGCATTGGCAGCAGCACGAATGCGCAAAAATCCTGCACATTGCTCAAAGGCTTTGGCTCCCAATCGGGGAACCTCCTTCAATTGTTCCCGGCTTTTGAAACCACCCAGTTTTTTGCGCTGCTCAACAATATTTTGGGCCAGTGTAGGCCCCAATCCACTCACGTAGGAAAGCAGATGCCTGCTGGCTGTATTCAAGTTCACTCCCACGGTATTTACCGCGCTTTCTACTACCGCATCCAGGCGTTTTTTCAATAAGGTTTTGTTTACATCGTGCTGGTATTGCCCCACACCAATATTTCCGGGATCAATTTTCACCAGTTCAGCCAGCGGATCCATCAGACGGCGACCAATGGAAATAGCACCGCGAACCGTAACATCTAAGTTTGGAAATTCTTCCCGGGCAACTTCACCGGCACTGTAAATGCTCGCACCGGCTTCGTTTACCATATACACCGGAATGGTATCACCCAGACATTCTTTTACAAAAGCTTCTGTTTCCCTGCCTGCTGTTCCGTTACCCACGGCAATGGCCTGGGGATTATAATCCGAAACCCATTGCAGCAAGATCTTCCGCGCATGCTCCACTTCTTTTTGTGGCTCGTGCGGATATATGGCAGTATGATTAAGAAAATTCCCCTTTTCATCAAGTGCCACCATTTTACAGCCTGTTCTGAAGCCGGGATCGAGGGCTAACATACGCTTTTCACCCAAAGGTGGCGCGAGCAGAAGCTGACGGGCATTCACCGCAAAAACAGCAATAGCCTCTTCATCGGCTTTCTCAGCCACTCTTTGCAGCATTTCACTTTGCAGTTGTGGCTGCAGCAACCTTTCCCAGGCATCGTGCAATGCTATTTTCACCTGCTCAGTTGCATCGCAATAACCACGTAACACCTGACGGCGAATAATTTGAATGGCTCTTTCTTCATCAGGAAATACAGAAATCTTTAAAAAACCCAGCGCCTCACCCCTGAACATGGCCAACAATCTGTGCGAAGGGCATTTCAGCAGATTTTCATTGTACTCAAAATAATCACGGAATTTCTGGGCCTCGGAATCTTCCTTTTTACCGCGGGCAACCTTGCATTTCAGAACCCCTTCCTTTTCAAACAGCAGACGCAGATTGCCTCTCACCACAGCATTTTCACTGATCCACTCTGCCATAATATCACGGGCGCCCTGCAGGGCTTCTTCTCTGTTGGCTACCTGTTCGTTCATAAATGTATCAATCTCCTGCCAGAACCGGTCGTTTTTCTGTTCAAAAATCATGGTCGCCAGCGGCTCCAGTCCCTTTTCCCTTGCGGCATCAGCCCTACTGCGCTTTTTGGGTTTATAGGGCAAATACAAATCTTCCAGCTGCTGCAATTCCGTAGCGGCTTCGATAACCTGTTTCAGTTCGGCGGTAAGTTTGCCCTGTTCCTGTATTTGCTGAAGGATAAAACTGCGTCGTTTTTCCAGTTCCTGCAATTCATCCCACAAATCTTTAATCCGCTGAATCTGCACCTCATCCAGGTTTCCCGTTACCTCCTTGCGATAACGGGAAATGAAAGGCACGGTGCTGCCCTCGGAAAACAACCTGAGCGTACTTTTTACCTGCAACTCGCGAATACTGAGTGCAGCGGCAATGCGTTTTTCAAACATCAGGTTACGAAAATACCCATTCACTCAACGGGGATTTCCTCAAATTATTGACAATGGCGACGCCAGTAAATCATGGATATTTTGAGGCAATTCATTTGCATCCGGATTACCCATCCAAAGCGCGAAATCTGCAAAAATTGTATCGAAATACATTCGGGATGCATTGCCAATCGACTTGGATAGCTTTTGTCCGGCATTGTCCTTTAAGAGACTGTGGTGGTGAAATTCAATATCGCCAAAACGCCCGATACCGGCAGCACCGGCAATTTCTTTTTGCAACCGGGTGGAATCTGACAGGTCTTTCCCCCTAAAAACATGCGTGACGCTAAAATCAATATCATCGCAAATGCTGCCAATATGGTATGCCGGAATTCCTTCTTTTCTAAAAATAACCGGATCGCCCGAATCAAATCCAAATGTGGAACGATTGAAGCGAATTGAAGTAACTTCCAACTGAAAAACCCGTTCTTTTTTTCTGCAAATTCCGGGATATTCGGCCGAAAAACCCTGCTCATTTAAGGATTTTCGGCTGCAATCACAAGCATACGTGAAATCCTTATCAGATAGACTTTTTATCAATTCAACATACCGGTCGGTACGGTGTTTTTGAGACCATTTTTTATAAAAATCATCCGGTCCGGAAGGACCAATATCCCAATTAAGCCCCAGAGTTTCCAAATCTCTGAAAATGGCTTCCACGAATTCGGGTTTTGTCCGGTCAGCATCCAAATCATCGATGCGCAGAAAAACCTTACCACCCTGTTTTCGGGCAAACAGCCAGTTCAGCATAAAATTATAAAAATTGCCCCGGTGCAAAAAACCACTTGGGGTGGGCGCCAGACGGGTGATAATATCAGTTTTTCTCATAGGCTCGGCTCTGCGTAACCCAGCGAAGCATTCCAAAACTGTAGCTTTCATCCAGCAGACTCTTCACCGAAGTGAGATTGGGCTCGGAGGCCTTTTCCATGGCATCGGTAATTTCACGGATCTGTTCCGGGGTGAGTAATTCATCCAGCTTAAGTTTGCCTGCTAGAATACAACTTCCCAAATGGGATTCTACCGTTCCAGGCGTTATACCGCGCATCTGGGCGATATCTTCAATAGAGTGCCCTTCGCGGTGAAGCTGCAATGTTATCTCCTGCGATTCGCCTTTTGGGGCTTTCTTAGCCTTAGATGCAGGCTTTTCGCCTGTTTGCTTCACTTCGCGGGTAATGCGTGCATTGCCTGTATACAGGGAATTCCCATTAAGGCGCATACCATACAGGTTATTAAGTGTAAACCACAGTCTTTCCAGCAAGGTATCGGCTTTTTCAAAATACTTTTTAACACGAGACCGAACAGAGAGGGACTGATGCAGCTCCGTTAGCGACAGTATGAGCCTGGAATGCAGCTGTTCTGCAAAATAATCAGCGCCTTTGGTGATGCGGTCTGCAAGTCGTGCAACCTGTTGTTCATCCTCAAAATCATGCGGAAAAATCTGCATAATCTCACTGCGAAATCGCAAGGCTACTTCCTCAATACCCATCAATTCTGCCGACCAGTTATCGGTTTTTTCAAACACCTCTTTGGGCAATGCCGATGAAAATTCTCTGTTTTCATCGCGCCAGGCCTGCATCTGATACAGGGGTTCTTCAAAGTTAAAAACCTTGAGTAATCGGGCACGCACATACGCTTGCTGTTCCTGCCAGAGCCTGTCTTCCAGTGCAGCACGACCTGATTTTACGGCACTAAATTCCACAATGCGAGGATCGCATTGAATGCTTCGTGAAGTGATTTCACTTTTTAGTACCAGCCCATCCATGCTGCGGCATCGGCTTAGCGCCACGTACACCTGCCCGGGGGCAAAGGATTTTCCGGCGTCAATTACGGCTTTATCAAAAGTAAGTCCCTGACTTTTATGAATGGTGATGGCCCATGCAAGACGGATGGGATATTGAACAAAACTGCCTAGCACTTCCTCATCCAGTTTATCGCCTGCCTTGCTCAGTGCATAGCGCTTATTCTCCCAGGTTTCGGGCTTCACTTTAATCACTTGCCCGGTCTCCTGAAACAGCACTTCTATGTGTGATTCTTCAATGGCATGAATTACTCCGATTTTGCCATTGAAATAATATTTTTCCGGGGACGGGTCGTTTTTTACAAACATCACCTGAGCTCCGATTTTCACCCTCAGCGCACTTTCGGTAGGATATAGGTTTTCCGGGAAATCCTTGATGATTTTGGCCACCAGGTATCTTTCTTCCCCATCCAGCTTTTTCAGTGCTTCCTCATTCATGCGGTCTGCTGTTGCGTTATGCGTGGTCAGCGTTACAAAACCCGCCTCTTTTTCAGGCTCGAAATCAGGCTGATAATACTGCATCAGGGTTTCGTAATCATCGCGGTCAAATTCCGCATGGCGGATGCGGTTCAACAAGCCCACAAACTGACGATCTGTCTGTCTGTGCACGGTTTCCAATTCCAGCTGCACCGGATTTATTTTTTTGTAGGCGTGGGAATCAAAGAAATATCTTCCTCCATAATACTGACCCAGCAGACCTGCCTCATCCTCTTTCACCACAGGCGCCAGCTGATACAAATCGCCGATAAGCAGCAACTGCACACCACCAAAGGGTTCCGGGCTTCTTCTCACAGTTCTCAGTGCCAGATCCACGGCGTCCAGAATATCCATGCGCACCATGCTCACCTCGTCAATCACCAAAAGTTCCAGTTCCCTCAACAGTTCTCTTTTTTGGGTAGGATATCGAAAATGACGGAGCATCATCAACGTATTGTTGGCCAGATTTGGATCTACAGGATCGGCGGAAGGAATAAAAGCTTTTGTTGGAAGGCCAAAAAGCGAATGCAGAGTTACACCACCGGCATTTATGGCTGCTACACCGGTAGGCGCGGCTACTACATAACGCTTTCCGCAGGAAGGGACGATGGTTTTTAAAAAGGTTGTTTTTCCGGTGCCCGCTTTACCGGATAAATAAATGTGCGCGCGGGTGGAAGAAATAAATTCAGAAGCTAAATCAAACATAAAATCACTCATAAAATAAAAAATTAAAAATAAGGCCGAAGATACACCAATCCCGGAAATTATTTTGAAGAAGCCGAAAACTTGAATTACATATTCCTTCGGTACTGACCACCCACTTCAAACAGTGCCTGGGTAATCTGTCCTAGGGTACAAACCTTGGCAGCTTCCATCAATTGCTCAAATACATTTCCATTTTGAACAGCAGTTTCCTGAATGGCTTTAAGTGCTGCTGTAGCCTCATCTGCATTGCCTTTGTGCAGATTTGCCACTGTGGTAATCTGTCTGTCCTGTTCATCTTTTGTACTGCGGATTACCTCCTGCGGCAATACTGTTGGTGAACCTTTGCTACTCAGGAATGTATTTACACCAATAATGGGCAACTCACCGGAATGTTTAAGCGTTTCATAGTAAAGACTTTCTTCCTGGATTTTACTGCGCTGATACATGGTTTCCATGGAACCGAGCACCCCGCCGCGCTCTGTGATGCGGTCAAATTCTGTCAAAACAGCTTCTTCTACAAGATCGGTAAGCTCTTCAATGATAAAGCTGCCCTGCAATGGATTCTCATTTTTAGCAAGGCCAAGCTCTCTGTTGATGATTAACTGAATGGCCATGGCACGGCGAACACTTTCTTCTGTAGGTGTGGTGATAGCCTCATCATACGCATTGGTATGCAGACTATTACAGTTATCATAGATGGCATATAATGCCTGCAGCGTAGTGCGTATATCGTTGAAATCAATTTCCTGGGCATGCAAACTGCGACCACTGGTTTGGATATGATACTTGAGCATCTGGCTACGCTCATTGCCACCGTATTTCAGCTTCATGGCCTTGGCCCACAAGCGTCTCGCCACCCTGCCAATTACCGCATATTCAGGATCAGTTCCATTGCTGAAAAAGAAACTCAGGTTGGGCGCAAAATCATCGATATGCATACCACGGCTGAGGTAATATTCCACATAAGTGAAACCATTTGCCAGCGTAAACGCAAGCTGGGTAATAGGATTGGCGCCTGCTTCGGCAATATGATAACCCGATATACTTACACTGTAAAAATTCCTTACTTTGCTGGTTATAAAGTGTTGCTGCACGTCGCCCATCAGACGCAAAGCAAATTCAGTGCTGAATATACACGTGTTCTGGGCCTGATCTTCTTTCAAAATATCGGCCTGCACGGTACCGCGCACCTGACTTAGTGTATATGCCTTTATTTCTTCATAGACCTCTTTTGGCAAGACCTGATCGCCGGTTACGCCCAGCAACATAAGGCCAAGACCATCATTACCTTCGGGTAAATCGCCGTGATAGCGTGGCCTGGGCACGCCTTTTTGGGCATAAATTGCCTCTATTTTGGCCTCTATTTCTTTTTCAAGACCCTGTTTTTTGATGTATAATTCGCACTGCTGATCAATAGCCGCATTCATAAAGAAGGCCAGCATCATGGGCGCCGGACCGTTGATGGTCATGGATACCGATGTTTTGGGATCGGCCAGGTTAAAGCCGCTGTACAAGCGCTTGGCATCATCCAGACAACAAATACTCACCCCGGCATTCCCTATTTTTCCGTAAATATCAGGCCGTGTATCCGGGTCACGTCCGTAAAGGGTAACGCTGTCAAACGCAGTACTCAGGCGTTTAGCAGGCATCCCGAGACTCACATAGTGAAAACGCTTGTTGGTGCGCTCGGGCCCGCCTTCACCGGCAAACATACGGGTTGGATCTTCTCCCTCCCGCTTAAACGGATAAATGCCCGCGGTGTAAGGGAAAAAACCGGGCGTATTTTCCTGCATGGCCCAGCGCACTTTATCGCCCCAGCTTTGCATGCGTGGCATAGCCACTTTGGGTATTTGCAGGTGGCTGAGGCTTTGGGTGTAATTAGGTACACGAATTTCCTTGCCCCTTACATAATATACATAGTGCTCATCCTTATACTTCTGCTCTTCTGCATTCCAGCCCTGAATCATATCCCACACATGTCCGTCCAGACTGCGTTTCAGCACATCAAACTCCGCCATCAGTACCTTCAGGGTATCGTAGTTGGATTTCCCTTCATGCTGCGTTTTTACTGCGCCAAAAAACGCTTCAACACCATCAGCAACGGGCCTTTCCACGCCGGCCAGGGTTTCAATGGAGCGCCAAAGGCTGTATAATGCATCAGCGACCGCGCTCTGCTTTTTAACATGCTTATCGTAACTGCGGTTATTGTCGCTTATTTCGCTAAGGTAGCGTGTGCGTGCCGGCGGAATGATGAAGATTTTCTCGCTCATCTCCGTAGCCGATTTCCACCGACTTTCCAAAGGTGCTGAGGTTTTGGCCGTAATGGTTTGCATCAGGGACAAATACAGGGTATTCATTCCCGGGTCATTGAACTGACTGGCGATGGTGCCAAAAACCGGCATGGTATCGGTATCTTTATCAAACAGTTTGTGGTTGCGCTGAAACTGTTTTCTCACATCACGCAGAGCATCAAGAGCACCGCGTTTGTCAAATTTGTTCAATGCCACCACATCGGCATAATCCAGCATATCAATTTTCTCAAGCTGTGTAGCAGCCCCGTATTCAGGTGTCATCACATACAGGCACACGTCGCTGTGTTCGGTGATTTCCGTATCGCTTTGCCCAATGCCACTGGTTTCCACTATAATCAGGTCATAACCAGCCACCTTCAGAATATTCACAGCCTCATCTACATGTCCGCTGAGGGCCAGGTTGGCCTGCCGGGTTGCCATGCTCCGCATATAAACACGATCATTGTGTATGCTGTTCATCCGTATGCGGTCGCCCAGCAGTGCACCGCCTGTCTTACGTTTACTGGGATCTACACTGATAATTCCGATGTGTTTATCGGGAAAATCAGCCAGAAAGCGCCTTACCAGTTCATCTACAAGCGAACTTTTTCCTGCACCACCGGTTCCGGTAATACCAAGCACTGGGGTTTCTATGCCTGCAGCCTGATTGCGTATCTGAGCCAAAGACTCAGCGTGCTTTTCAGGATGATTTTCAGCGGCCGATATCAGGTTGGCTATTTGACCTTTTGCGTTAACATTTAATTGTGAGAGATTACCCTTTAATTCCACACCTGCCGGGTAATCACTGCGCTGAACAAGATCATTGATCATACCTTGCAAACCCATTTCACGTCCGTCATCCGGGCTGTAGATGCGGGTTATTCCGTACTCCATCAGGTCTTTGATTTCAGAAGGAAGAATGACGCCGCCACCACCGCCAAAAATGCGAATATGTGAAGCACCGCGTTCTTTCAGCAAGTCATACATATACTTAAAGTACTCGTTATGACCACCCTGATAGGATGTCATGGCAATGGCATGTGCATCTTCCTGTATGGCAGTTTCTACCACTTCCTGCACACTGCGGTCGTGTCCCAGGTGAATCACCTCGCATCCCGTAGCCTGAATAATTCTGCGCATCACATTGATGGCGGCATCATGGCCATCAAATAAGCTCGCAGCAGTTACAATACGAACATTGTTTTTGGGCTGATAAATCTGTGTTTCAGACATATTTGCCGCGAAGTTACGCAATAGCCGCAAATAACATTTGACAAGTGAATTTTAGACTTCGTTGCACCGAAAAAAATATAATTTTTATTCTGCTTTTTAAAGCAACATTGTGAATAATGTTATTGTCTTAATCCATACAAAACCTAATAATTTTCAAAGG
>RGEC01000410.1 GCA_009918425.1 Bacteroidota bacterium | reverse complement strand
TATCCAGTTTTTTGATGGCGAAATGATTCATATGCTCTATCAAGCTTCACCGTCCTGCTGGGTCATGAGTTATGAATTAGATGCACCGAAAATTTCAAACCAGGCCGAAATTTATGCTGCCATGCTATGTACTAATTTGCTCTATCAGGGCGTCGCGCCTTTGAAGGTGGCACTTAGCAAGCCCGGCGGCGTTTTATTATTGATCGGCGAGTTTCAACTGACAGAAGCTTCGCTTGATGAACTGCAGATGCTGATCCGGCAGTTCCTGATGTATGCAGCACATATATCAGACCAGATTTCTTTGCTCGAAGAGGGTGAGCCAAAGGATAAAGTGGCTAGTGATTTTTCCCCTACAGTCAACGCCCATATCCTTGCCTGATACCGAAAATTTATTAACACGCATCATCAACTTTAAGAGGTAACTATGAGACCTGTTTCAGCCCAAATTCCAAAGCGCATTGAACACGAAGGCGCGCCATTGCTTTACATGAGCCCTACCAAACCGGCACGTAATCTTTCCATCATTTATCAGGCTATTAAAGATATGCCCATTGGTACCGTGCTCCAAGCAGATCATGATGCCAATGGGCGTCCTTATGTATTTTTCCCAGGACAAACAAAAATTTCCAAAAATACAAGCTCGATAAAAAAGCAAAATCTGGCGCACTACCGTCATGAGATGGGACATATTCTCGATACCTCTTTGGCGGCTGCAAAAAAAAACGAAGGTAAATCGTCTGTTAAGACCGATGCTGCTGCAGCTGAAAAGCTTCAAAAAATCGTGATGTTTAAGCCTGGTCAAGGTGATTTTACGGTCGGGGAGCTGAAGCCCCTTTTGAAAAAAATGGTAGACGAAAAAGATGTTATTCATCCAGACACGCCTGTTCGTTTTTCAAAGATTGCGCCTAGATCACCGGCTTCAAGCGGCAAACCAAAGTTTGCTGTTCAGCCCAATGTACAAAAAACAAATGACGAGACCAATCTTGTTGCCCAAAAAAAAGAGCGTGAAATCCCAAGAAAAACAGGGTATTACTTAGACAAAGAAGCCC
>RGEC01000409.1 GCA_009918425.1 Bacteroidota bacterium | reverse complement strand
AAACTTTCAGCTTTTTATACAAACCCCAGTTGGATTATTCCTTGGTAGAAATGACCTCCAACCAGTCTATTTTTGGGGTAAAAAACTTGGAAATGGCCTTTTTTCATGCGGTCCAATACAGTTTTGAAAATACCTACAAATAGGCGCTCCATCATATCAGGGCACAAAGGCTTAATCTTCTCAATTTCAGCCTTTAAGGTCACAGGATCTATCACCACACCATTGCCTATTAGATTGAGGCAATGAGCATGAAATATACCAGAAGGTATAGTGTGCAATACTACCTTTTGCCCCTCAACATATAGAGTATGGCCAGCATTGGGTCCACCTTGAAAGCGCGCTATGATACTATAATCATTGGCTAAATAATCTACAATTTTGCCTTTTCCTTCATCGCCCCATTGCAAGCCTAGCAAAACATCTACCATGAATTTCTATTTAGATTCTTTAAAGTAATCAAAGTGCGAAAATAGGTAAATGTATAAAAGCAATAACTATTTTTTTTACTATTCGCCCTCCAAAACCTTGGCTATATATAGCTGTGTTCTACAGCCTATCTATTATGATGACAAAAGTCATTCATTAAAAATCAGGATACAGTAAATATTTCCTCCTGATGCGCATAAATGTCTTGATATCCTTTTGCCAACTAGCTTTTATAGCCTTGGCGCTGCGATTGTTGCATATATCTGTAGCAAGCTGTGTATTACCTACCAGCTTGGTTAAAAAAGGCTGAAAAAAGCTGTCTTTTTGAGGATATGCTTGGTATGCGTCTATAAGGTGTTGCACTTCAAAGCCTTTTTGGGTAACACATCGCTGCATCGCCATAGCGTTGGTATCTAGCACTCGCCCATAGCATAATTGGTTCATAAACAATGGTTTCACAGCGCCTGGTCTAGAAACAGGTCTAAAAGTATCCACAAAGGCACCGGTATAATTCGGACAGCCAAAGCACAAAAATGGCTGTGCTGTACCCCTACCTACACTTATAAGTGTACCTTCAAATAAGCACATGGATGGATAGGCATATACAGCCGCCATTTGCTTCA
>RGEC01000408.1 GCA_009918425.1 Bacteroidota bacterium | reverse complement strand
GAATGGAGCTCAAAACCCTCAATAAATCTGGAGTTTAGAACGCATCCATGACACTATTATGAGAAAAATACGCCCCTGAATAATCGTATTTTTATATAAGGTTGATAGATAAAAACTGTCAAAATCAATAACTTATTGAAAAAGGCTATCACGTTTTCCTAGAGGCCCGCGATGGGTTATTGGGGTAGCCCGTGAGAGAATCGCACCATGCCATTTTTTAATCCCAAGCAACCTTCTTCATGATTTCCATTCTTGGTGCATTTGTCATTTCTTGGCTACTGGGCTTTTGGATTTTGCGCTATCAAAATCTGCATACTCGTTTTACGGCTGATCACGACCTGATGGGGGTGCAAAAGTTTCATGTCAGGGCCGTGCCGCGGATCGGGGGGCTCGCCATTTTTTGTGGCGCACTCGCAGGCTTGGGCTTTGCTAGCTTTGGTGGCGCACAGGCGCTGAGTTTGCACTCAGTTGCAATCGCAGCTGCTGCACCCGTCTTTATCGCAGGTTTGGCAGAAGATCTGACCAAAAAAGTATCGGTGCGGGTGCGTATGGCTTCGGCATGTATTTCTGCATTGCTTGGAGCCTATTGGTTGAATGCCTGGTTAGTGGATGTGCAATTTTTGGGCCTTGATCATTTATTGGCGATTCCCCTTTTTTCCATCCTCTTTACGTGCTTTGCGCTTGCCGGGGTGACCAATGCCTTTAATTTAATTGATGGCTATAACGGTCTTGCTAGTATGGTTGCCGTCATTATTTTTTGCGCCTTGGCGTACGTCGCATATCGGGTCGATGATGTGGCTTTAGGGTTTTTTTGTCTAGTGGCGGTGGGTGCGGTGATCGGATTTTTATTTTGGAATTATCCGCGCGGCTTATTTTTCTTGGGCGATGGTGGTGCCTATTTACTAGGCTTTTGGGTTGCCTTATGTTCTTTGTTGCTGGTCGTGCGAAATCCAGAAGTATCGAAGTGGTTTCCTTTGCTGTTGTGCATTTATCCTGTTTTTGAAACCATTTTTACAATGTATCGACGCATTGTGTTGCGTAAGCGCAGC
>RGEC01000407.1 GCA_009918425.1 Bacteroidota bacterium | reverse complement strand
GGGGCGAATCAGCAATTCGATACGTTTCGCATAACGCCCGAGACACCAATAAGTTTTACGCCAAAAAACCATACCTATGTTTTGAAAGACCCAAACGGCAGCATGACGCCGGGCGAGGTGTTGAGCCGCCAACAAGCATTTGTTTTGGCTGCTGACATTGGACCGATCGATGTAGACAGCCACTACTGGATTCTACAAAGTCTTGGAAGCGATTTAAACCACGACCGTGAATATCGCTTGGATGGGCCATGGCTCAGCGTACGTACATTTGTTATTGAAAAAGACGGCTCGATTCTTCCATTGAAGAAGGCGGGATTTGGATTCAGCTACTCCCCACTCAGCGATATTGATCCAAGCCTCGCGGGGTCAGCGAAGGTGCCAAGTCGCGAGGCACTTTTTATCTTGAAAAGTGGGGAATCTTTACTCCTTCTTTCACAAGTTAATTCACTACCTACGTTTACCAGAAGCCTCGTACCGCGTGTGATCGATAACGCAAAGTTTCTTGAGGCAAGGCGCTTTGGGCTCTATATTGAAGGCTGCTTGCTGGGAATTTTGTTTGCATTGGGGGTATTCGGTTGGTACTCCTACCTGCTCAATAGAGACCGTACCAGTTTGCTGTATGGCATATGGATAACCTTTGCATTTTTCCAGGTTTTTAGCTTATATACACATGATGGGCTGCACTTCTCTGAATTTGCCGCAAATGTCGATGGCATAAAAATTGGCGAGCTTTACCTCGCGAACATACTCTACAGCTTGCCCGCATATGGGCAGTTGATCTTTTTCTTTCTATTCGCGAGTGCATTTTTGCAGTTTGCGAGATTTTTCCCTAACGCTCAAAAATTTATCTATCTCTGTTCGGCGTTCTTTGTGCTGGTGTTTTTGCATCCGATCTTTTTCCGAACAACCCTCCCGGCGAGTATTTACTATCTTCCTAATGCGGTATTGCCATTAATAATTTGCGGTATTATTTTCAAGTGCGGCCTGGAGCGCTACCGCGATGGAATGCGGATTGCCAAATTTTTCTTGATCGGTTGCATCCCTTACTTC
>RGEC01000406.1 GCA_009918425.1 Bacteroidota bacterium | reverse complement strand
TGTATAACCTGTATAACCTGTATAACCTGTATAACCTGTATAACCTGTATAACCAGTAAAACCAGTATAACCAGTTGGTCCAGTAAAACCTGTATATCCAGTAACTCCAGTTGGTCCAGTCGCACCAATCGATACTGGAATAAAAACAATATTATCAAATTGTGCCCAATATGTAAGAGAATTTTGTTGGAAGCGAACACTAGAACTATTCATGTCATTCTTATTAACATTTAATACAGATATACTATTTTCATAAACAATTATTGTTATACCATCATAGTATATTTGAAAAGTACTACCATTTGTATAAGTTCCAATTGTTATTGGTGAACCATTATCAATGGCATATTGTAGTGTTGGACCGGTTCCATCAAAAAATAATTGAAATATACCTGCATTTCCATTTATATTTACTTGATAATTACCATTTCCAGTGTCTGATGATTGTTTGAAAGTTAAATTGAAGCCTTGTGATCCACCTCCAACAGCTGGTGAACAATCAAAATAATTAGGTAGTGAATTTATAGATAATTGAAATGAATTAGCTGATAATTGTTGAATTCCGGGAGCATTTAATGTATCAAGAGTATTAATTGCAGAACCATAACCAGTAGGTCCAGTGTAACCAGTAGATCCAGTATCACCAGTAGATCCAGTATCACCAGTAGGACCAGTGTATCCAGTATAACCAGTATCACCAGTATCACCAGTAGGACCAGTGTATCCAGTATAACCAGTGTATCCAGTGTATCCTGTATATCCTGTATATCCAGTATCACCAATTATTCCAGTAGGTCCAGTATATCCAGTATATCCAGTATATCCAGTATTACCAATTGGTCCAGTATTACCAGTTACTCCAGTAGGTCCTGTATATCCAGTATAACCAGTAAATCCAGTCGCTCCTGTATTTGATGCTGTTCCTGGAGCACCAGTAGGTCCAGTATTGCCAGTAGCACCAGTAGGACCAGTTACACCTTGAAAGACAGCTGATAATTGAAGAAAATTACCTGCATTATATGGTACAACGAGTTGAAATTGCCCAGAACC
>RGEC01000405.1 GCA_009918425.1 Bacteroidota bacterium | reverse complement strand
TGCACAAGTCCTTTAATTGCTTAGGAAAACCAGCCATTATGAATTAGAGGTAGAAAATAAAATTATCGAGCCCTATATCTATCTCTATCTCTATCTATCTATCTATCTATATCTATATGAGTATATTCGAAACTATATTCGCCTATGCGTGTGTATATTGGTCCTTCCATGGTAGGGGGTTGACCGGTGCGCTGTATCCGGACAACGCATTATAGGCGCTTCCTACTCCGAATTGGACCTGCCTTCCTAAATTAATCAAATCTTGTGTCAAAAAATTGGAGAGGGTTCCGCCTCGTTGCTTTCGCGTGCGTGCTTTTTTGCTGCCGCCAACTACAAATGGAGGGTTCGGTCCAACATCAACCATTTGACGAGAAATATCGTTATTATACGTATTTAATGGGAAATGGTTTCGGTCTCCCTGAATGCCGTCAACACCAGGCCATCCACTGATAGCCGGAGTCCAAGGAGACCCTGCAAGGCCATTGGGGTAGGGGATTCCAGGGTTTCCACCCTCCTGTGATTTCTTGCCGCCTGCTACAAGCAATGGCGCCATACACATTGGACCGCATCCTCCGGCCTTTGCTGCTGCCTTTACTCGTGCTTTTGCCTTTGTTTTTGCAATACTCCTTCTCATTCTCATTGTCCGTTTCATCGACATATTTTTACCACCTCTCATGGAACACATGTCTCCGCAACCCCCGTGCTGAGAACGCACAGAATTTAAAAAATTAAACCCGCCAGCCACGGGACCAGTATTAGGCACCGTTTTATCTGCCGCATTTGTATTTACAGGTAGTCTTGATGCTGGAGGGGCATTTAAGCCGCATGCACCACCTTTGCCTGTGTACGCCAAATGTGAGTTCGGTAAAAAAGATACATTATTTGCAGGATATGCTAAATATACATCGCCCGAACTATTACCACCACCAGATCGCTTTTTGCGCATTGTCTTAGAACACCCCTTCATTTTATAAAGTTTCTGAGGTCTATGTTTTGTTGTACTCTTTTTGGCCATTATACTATATAGCAAGAAATTATTCAATATCAACG
>RGEC01000404.1 GCA_009918425.1 Bacteroidota bacterium | reverse complement strand
TTTTCTGCTTTCAAAAACCGTTTTGGTTAACCCAATGAACAACGCACTAAAACTAAGCATGTACAACACATCGCGGGTATCCAGTACCCCCCTGCTAATGCTGTCATAATGATATTCAAGACTAAACCACTCAAGACTCTTTCCGATGGCGTCCAGCGCAGTAATATCCCCCATCATACCCAGTACCACATAGAAAAAGAAACTCAGTGCCATGCTCAGAATCAGGGCCACAATCTGATTGTCGGTAACTGCAGATGAAAACACACCTATAGCGGTGTAGGCCATTCCCAAAAAAATCAATCCAAGGTAACTACCCCACATGGCGCCCGTGTCTACATTTCCGGCCGGGTTACCCAATTGAGAAACGCTATAGTAATAGATGAGGGTAGGAAGCAGGGCAATCAGCAATAGCGATACACCGGCCAGATATTTACCCAAAATAATCCCAAGGTCAGAAACAGGACGGGTGGTTAAAGTTTCCAATGTTCCCAGGCGCTTTTCTTCAGAAAAACTGCGCATGGTAATGGCCGATATCAGGAAAATGAAAATGTATGGAGCCATTTCAAACATCACTTGCATGCTTGACAAACCCAGATCAAATACACTGTTGCCTTTGATTACCCACATAAATAATCCTGTTGCGCCCAGAAACACCAACATTACCACATACGCAATGAGAGAGCTCAGAAAGCTTCGGATTTCTTTTTTATAAACCGTCCACATGCTTTGTCAGTTGTCTAAATATGGTTTCCAAATTGTCTTTTTCACTCAGCAGTTCGGTTACCTCCAGGTTGGAAGCCAGCGCAAAATGGGAAACTGCCTGTCTAAACTGGGGATTATCGCCGGATAAACGCCAGGCATTGTTACCCAGACTTGTCACCTGTAATATACCGGGAATGGTTTTGAGGTCATTCTCTGACACTATGGTAGCAAACTGCACACGCACTATCCATTTTTCTGAGGTTTGACTGCGAAGGTTATCCAACTTGTCATCGGCAACGATATGGCCTTTATCTATAATGATGACCCGGTTGCAAATCGCCTCCACCT
>RGEC01000403.1 GCA_009918425.1 Bacteroidota bacterium | reverse complement strand
TTTCAACTATTCAGTCAGTAACCCTACGCTACTTGACGGAGGGCCGGCCGAGTTTGTGATTACGCGCAGCGGTAAAGGAATAGCGACTGATGCGTCCACTGTGTATTTGTACCTTTCCGAGGGTAGTGCAACTCCGGGTACGGATTATGAAGACGGTCTCTACGATTACCCGCTTACTTTTCTGCCGGGTGAAACACATAAAACCATTAGTCTGGGTACATTAGGACTGCAAGAGGATGATTGGCTTGAGGAAGAGTTTTATCTGGATCTGTACAAATATCGTAGTGATGAGGTTTATACAAGCTACGGTACGGCAACTGTAGTGCGAGATCATGCCGTATTTCAAGGTTCCGGTCAGGATGAAATATTAGAAGGTACCGAGGATAAAGAAGAACTGTATGGTTTTGAAGGTAACGATACCTTAATCGGTTATGGTGACCAGGACATCTTGTGGGGCGGTGCCGGAAAAGATGTTTTTTATTACACTGGAGTTGAAGATAGTTCACCAGAGTATCCGGATTTTATAAAGGATTTTAGAAGTGGTGACAAAATTGATTTGTCTGAGATTGATGCGGATGAGTCCTTAGATGGAGATCAGGCATTTGCCAAGTTGGAAATCAAAAAAGATTTTGATTTTGAAAATTTCAGCAAACCGGGTCAGCTGGTTTTTGATCCAAATGCGCAAATGCTGTATGGCAATGTCAATGAAGATCCAATGGCCGATTTTGCTATTTTTATGGTGGGTGTAAGCAAATTGGCTGCCAAAGATATTGTCTTTTAAAATAGTTTAAAGATTCAAATCGTAAGCTTATCGACTCAATGCTCAAGCTGATTGCCTGACTTCAGAAGGTTTACTTCAAAGCATTGAGTCGATGTTTGGCCGGAGTCTTATGCCAGCAAAGCCGGTGGGGTAAAAATCCGTTTAAAGACTGGCATAAAGCTGGCGGTAATCGGGATGGAGTAAAAGCAATACATCGCCGCGGCTTCACCCGTACTCACGCCAAAAAACCATTGCGGGACAAACAGGGTAAATATCGCCATCACAAAATG
>RGEC01000402.1 GCA_009918425.1 Bacteroidota bacterium | reverse complement strand
GTAGATACTTTCTTCTTTGTTTACAAATATTACAATCCCGTTCCCAGTCAAACAGATTCTCTGATTGTTCAGGTTTACGATGATAGCGGATTTGCAAAACTACGCTGGCAGTCTGGTGAGAATACCTATGCTCCTGTGCTGAAAGGTCTTCGCAGCCCCAACGCAATTCGCGAATACAAGTATCTTCTCGATACAGGATCCAATACAAAGGACTTTTTTGTATCCTCATCTGCGTCATATACAGGACAGTTTGTTCAGGTTCTGAATCCGCCTGTTTCTGTTCGTGATATGAATGCCGCAGGCCGCAACGGCTTATTTGGTTTTACTGCCTACATGAAGCCCAATTACAGCTACAAAATGGGTGATACCATGATTTATGGCCGTGATACCAGCCGCTCCACCGATCCGGTAAAAAAGATCAGTGCTTTCCAGCCTTATTGCGTTCAGGCTCAAACAGGTCTTGAGGGTCAGTCATTCTATAACTATGCGCTGATAAACTTCAGCAGCCAGCGCTATTCTTCACGCGCTACCGAATGGTTCCTGCCCTACAATATTCCTTCATCTCAGCGCATTTACCTTTATTCAGGTTTTCACGTGAACTACTTCAATTTGGGTAACAAGCGTTTTGAAAACACCGGTGCTGACATCAGCAGCGTATATCCTAACCCTGCTGCTAAAAACAGCGATCTTATGGTTCAGGTGAAACTGAAGCAGGCTTCTGATGTATCGGTTGATATCTTCAACGCTCAGGGTCAAATGGTTAAATCTATTGCCAAACAGCATTTCGCTGCCGGTACTTCAAGCATCAGCTTCAATGTGGCTGAATTGCCCGCCGGATCTTACTTCGTAAGAATGTCAGGTTTATTCGGTGCAGTAAGCCAGGCTATGCTGCTTAAATAAGAAAGAGTAACATTATTTTAAAAGCCGTCCTTTGGGACGGCTTTTTTTATAATCATTTGCGCTACATTGCATCATCAACAAGCTTCATGTACTTTAGGAATCTTTTTTTATTAACTCCTCTCACACTGATAAGTTCAGTATTAGTAAATGCACAGCAATTAACCGGA
>RGEC01000401.1 GCA_009918425.1 Bacteroidota bacterium | reverse complement strand
TGCATGAAATCGTAATTGTCGGGTACAACCTCAAAAATCAGCGTGAGCCTGTTCAATTTGCCCAACCTGTCATTAAATAAAATCTGGTCTTCCCTGCCGTTTTTCAGAAATATGCTGACCTGATTCACCCAGGTAAGGTGCTCTACATCCTCATCGTTCAGTGTGCCACTAAATTTCAGCAATTGCACCTCATCCAAATCATCGAGCAGGGGCAAAATATCACAAACCCTGCTCACATCCACAGGGCCGCTTATTCTGATGCGCTGAATGCCATAAAACTTGTCCAGATTGGTTTTGATGAAGTCAATATCCTTTTGCTGGGCGATCTCAACAGCCGTGCTACGCATGACAATCGCAGCGGCCGGTTTTACAAACACCTGCGCACCCACTGACGGAATCAGCAAGAGACAAATGCCCAAAACCATTTCCCGAAGCCGCATAGATCTGCACAGCACAAAAAACGTACCCATCACAGCAAAGATGAATGCATTATTTGAATTGCTAATGACCCCTTAGGGTTTTTGTACAGTAAAATTGACAGATCTGTTAAAACTGCCCGATATTTGCAGTAAAATAAGCCATGGAAGAAGGCATTGTCAACCGGGTAGCCAACAGCGGCATTGTTACACTAAATCTGGAGCATTTTCTCCACCCCGGCAAGCTCATGGGCATTGACGTTAAGGAAACCTTGTTTATGGGCCTTATTCTTAAGGAAAAGGATTTCAGGGAATGGATTAAAACCCATGACTGGGAACAATACCGCGATGCCAACGTATTTATTCATTGTTCAGCCGACGCCATTGTACCCACCTGGGCCTATATGCTCATCGGATCTAAACTTACCGGAATTGCCCATTTCTTTTTGTTTGGCAGCGAAGAAGCACTCAATTCGGCTTTATTCATGCAAGCGCTCTCAAAGATTGAACCGCATGAATACAGCGATAAAAGGGTTGTGATAAAAGGTTGTGGAGATCAATATATCAGCCCTGCTGCTTACGTTGAAATCACCCGTCTGCTTCAGCCACATGTTAAAAGCCTGATGTTTGGGGAACCTTGTTCTACGGTTCC